>NZ_JAQDKY010000004.1:0-152277 GCF_027662325.1 Blautia faecis
TCGATGATGCCGCCAAGAGTATGCGAATTATTGAAATTGGTTCTGAATCCGGCTTATGAGGGAGAGGATATCTATGCTTCTGACTATATTCCGGAAAAAGGCGGGATAGGAAACTGTATGAGTACAAGTTCAAAAACAAATGGGGCAGTGGCAATCTTTTATCCAGGAGTTGCAAAGACATTCTGTCATAAGCTTGGGGCAGATGGCTTGTATCTGGTATTTACAAGTGTTCATGAGGTGATGATTCATGATGAGGAAAGTGTGGAGCCTGAAAATTTGAAAACAATTCTGGAAGAGACAATAGAAGAAGCAATCCCGGAAGAGGATGTGCTTACCAGACATATCTATCACTACGATCTGAAATCAGACCAGATTGAGATGATGGCGGCATAGTGTTGTGAATTCGTTTCTGGCTGGTGATTTTGGGATGACCGGGATCACCAGCAGGAACTATCAGAACGAAATGGTATCAAATCTAACGACCGTCAGCCCTGGAACGGTATATATTGTGGCAAAACCAGCGAAACGGTTCACTTTTGATACTTTTTTTGATAACGTCAGTTTTGATACAGATGTAGCAATGAGGTTTATAAAATTTTCAGATTTAGGTAATTTCTTTTCATGGAAATACCGTATGGATTATGATATATTAAGTATAGAAGAAACGGATATAGGAGGTGTCGAAAACGGCTGAGAAAAACAACATAAAACCGGATACCATACTAAAGACATTTTGGCGGGATAATGATCATTTCGCAGATTTATTTAATGCAGCGTTATTTGATGGAGAACAGGTACTGAACCCTGCTGATCTCATGGAAGTAGATACAGATGTTTCCTCCATGGTGAAATTTAACAACCATGCAGAGACGGTTCAGAAAGTCCTGGACGTGGTGAAGAAAACAGCATATGGTGTGGATTTTGTAATCTGGGGGCTGGAGAACCAGAGTAAAATTCACTATGCAATGCCTTTACGGCATATGATCGGGGATTCCTTTTCGTATCTGAAGGAGTACAACGAAATTGCAGCCAGGAACAAGGCTGAGAAAGGGTTTGAGTCTTCTGACGAATTCCTTTCCAACTTAAAGAGGACAGACAGGCTTCATCCAGTGATAAGCCTGTGCGTATATTATGGGGAAAAAGAATGGGACGGCCCGTTCTGTCTGGCAGATATGCTGGAAATCCCAGAGAAACTGAAACCATTGGTATCCGATTATAAAATGAACCTGCTTCAGTTAAGGAAAAGCGGATCACTGCGGTTCCATAATGTAGATGTGGATACAGTATTTGATGTAAGCCGTTCCATTTATGAAAAGGATTTTCAGAAGATCAATACTGTGTATAAAGAAAAGGCAATCCCGGCAGAACTCGGAGTCGTGATCGGAGCAATCACAGAATCCCAGAGCCTGATTAACCATGCTTTGCAATCAGAGAAAAAAGGAGGGCAGATTTATATGTGTGGTGCATTAGAAGAATTGGTAAACGAGGGCGTTCAGCGCGGCAGACAGGAAGGAAGAATCGAAGGCCTCCAGGAGGGAATTCTGAAAGGACAACTGGAGGGAATCCAAGCCAATATTCGTACTTGCAAAACGTTTAAGATCAGCAAGTCAGATACAATTAAGAACGTTGCGAAAGAATTTTCACTGTCAGAGGACGAGGCAAAAGATTACGTGGAGAAATATTGGTAGGAATCAATATAACCAGAAGTATGTGTGGGGCAGAATCTGTAAAGGGTTCTGCTCCTGTTTTATTTTTGGTGGAAAAGGCAAAATGAAGGTTTGCAGAGCTTGTAGGGATTCTATACTAAAGTGGTGCTGATGTAAACTGGGGTAAACCATCAAGCGCCGAGATCAACCAGAGATCGGAACAGTTTTGTAACAGGTATAGAATTTGTGAGGTGATGATAATGTTAGATAATATTCCTGACACGCTTACGCTTGCGGAAATACAAGAAGTTCTTCAGATAGGAAAGAATACTGCTTTGCGGCTTGTACATACTGGTATTTTGCCTGGACACCGTGTTGGTGGAAAGTGGTTGTTTTTTAAAGAGGATGTGGAGACATTCATTCAAAATAGCTAAAAATAGTGCATTTGCTTATCAAGAAAGCAAATGCACTATTTTTTTGTGGGAAAGGTGGGAAATATCCCACTTTCAAAGAGCTAATTTGTAATTCTCTTAGCTGATTTTTGTTGTTTAGCTCTTGCATTGCGGCGCCTAGTTGCATCTCCACATCGAGGACAACAGAAATTATCGTCAGATCTAGAAGGGATAAATAAGTTATTACAATTTTTATTGGCACATTTACGGGTAAGTGCATCTTGCGAGCATAGAACTGATAATTCAAACAACATGCCAGTAAAGAGACTGTCTGGTTTCCATTCTGTATAATATTCTGCTTTTTTTGTATCAAAATTTAAAGAAATAGATAATTTTGTTATGTATTCAGTAATAAGATCACTTACTATTATGGGGGCAACTTCATCTATAATAATTCTTAATTCTAGTGGAAGTTCAATATTTTTAGAAATCATAATATCTCCGGAACTGTTTCGATGTTCAAGAAAACTAATATTTCCATAACTATCTTTTTGTGCAATTTCCACAGGCACGGCTTCATTTGAACAAAAATAAAAAGTTAATGCTTTAAGTTTTTGGCATAATTCTACCATTTTTATTGAAAAAGTGGAATCTATCTTGGCAGCACTATATTCATTACGTAACCGACATAGTATGAGGTACATGTCATAGAAGGAAAATTTATCCAACAACAAAAATGTGGAAGATAACCTTAAAGTGATGTTTTGATTAAAAGCAGAACAAATGTGACCTGTTGGTGTAAGTGGTTCGCTTTCTGTGAAATAAACATGCTCATTATGTTTAGGTGAGCATAAGAGTAATGATAAGAGTGCGGCAAAACGTTTTAAGGGAGGATTTAAATTAGCACTGTTGTTGCTTGCAATAAGAAGATTCCTACAGAATGATGATAACAGATAGAAATCATCAAGTAACATACAGTCATGGTTATGGAGGTAATTATTGAAATTTTTGTTGTCTGGAACCAAATAAAATGAGTCAAGTGATTCATGATCAACAACTTGAAGTAAAAAAGATATAGGAAGCCCGTAGCACTTACAAAAATTTATAGCAGCTTCAGAATCTCCAATTTTGATATTAGCAAACTTGTGTATGGTGAATTGTTTTTTCTGAAAATCATTATCAAATACATTCTTTTTTGGTAAAGTACTTTTCTCTTTGAACCCTTCAAAGTCTTTGAATCCAGGATGAAGTTCTTCTGAAATAATATACTGTACGGCACTTTGAGAGGAAGTACAGGGGTGTTTTATATTGATGGAGCCGGAGTCTTTATCGAGAATGCCAATAGAATAAGTTCCGACGTAGTTTTCTAAAGTTATAATTGAGCGACGTTTATTCATCTTAATGCCTTTCTTGTAATGTTAATTTACTGACTAACAATGCAATTGAAAAAAATCCTGATTACAGTTCATACTGGAGTCATCCCCAAAAGATACTTTTATTTTACCATAAAAGCATTCGGTTTTCATCAAGAACTTTTTATATCATGAGTGCAGTAAAAGGGGGGTAACGCCAAAATGTCTTGTTTAACGTCCGTAATTAAAAGGACTAATCTATAGTAGAATAAGGTTGTCGGAAAAATGACAACTTCTGATGCTCAGTATATTAGAAGCTAGGAATCGATATGAGAGTATAAACTTTGGAATGTAAGTCGCTTTGATGCTTTGTACAGAAAAAATTCCGTTGGAACTCTAATGAATCGAGGCTTTTGAAAGATGCGCATACGTGATGTTGTCCAAATTTACAAAGGAGGATGTAGATGTGAAAACTAAAGAAGTAAAAAAAGTAGCTCGTCAAATCAGACAAGGTCACCAGAAAGGAGAAAATATGCGGAACCTATCTCAAAATGAAAACTATTACAGCCAGAAAAACAACCTACTGCCACAGGAAGAGGGAGTCACTGAAAATACAGTGTATAATTCAGATGCCTTTATCCAGCAGAAAAATGCAGAGAGCATGTACAGCAGAGAGGCATTTATTAATCTGGTAAAAAGAATTGAGGACCTGGAAACTGAGGTCGGAAAAATGGCAGATATGATTGTCGATTTAAATGATACTGATAAGAAGCAAAAGAACAAAATAAAGAAACAAAAGGCTCAGATGGAACTGTTGGAGAATCAGATTGCCAAAAGAACAGAGCAGACAAATACCAAAATTAATACCATCTTGGAGATAATCCGAAATATGGGAATTGCTGGCGGCCTGTTTGACGACATCTACATTAAGAAGAAAGACTTATGGAGAGAGACCCAAAAACAGGCAAAGCGAAGAATAAGGAAGATTAGACAGCTTAGCCAGATGGGGCTGCCAGTGGACAAGGGACACTGAGAGGGGGCAACAAACGATGAAAGTATTTTTTGTTGAAAATCAAGGCCTGTATGCGGATGAAGAACTGATTACAGATTTTGAACCCAAGGTGATCGGAATCCAGCAGCATATTAGTTTGTCTGATGGAATGGAAAAAAGGATGTACCAGGTGATGGTTCGAAAGAGTGATGGCTCTGAAACCGCAGTAAAGGAAGTAGATAGTTTACTCCACATATCGTATTTTGATATGTGGGGCATTCCGGACTGTATGCTATCTGCTAAACAAAAGAAAATCTTACAATATAAGCTTCAACAGGACGTGTCTGAGCTTGCAAAAGAACAGACAGAATATGTCATAGAAGCTGGGCAAGGACTGTATTATTATAGGAACTCTTATATTTACAGCTTTGGCAATAAGGTATTTACTAGCAGCGAGTTAGAAACTAGAGTTTCCATTATAAACAAGCCAGAAATTCCCTTGGAAGGAAATTCAGTCACAGAGTGGGCACCTTTATTAAAGGATTACATAAATTTTCTTCCAGGAGTATCCGAAATGTTGTTTTATGGTTCTCTGTTTGGTGCCATAAAACCGATTTTGTGTGATATGGGGATTAATCCCGATTTTGTTATATCACTTGTGGGACCGTCAGGGCATTTGAAAACGAGCATGGTAAGAAAGTATGCTTTGTGGCTGGAAGATTCTGAAAGGCAGGAGGTATCCTTTCGGGATTCCAGGAGAAATAGTAGTATTACAGCCATGATAGATGAAATCCCTGGTCAAAATTTTCTGATAGACGATTTGCATGAAGCAAAAGCTTCTGATGTGGTATCCAGACAGCAAGAAAAGCTGGATTTATGGGTTCGTCATGTAGGAATGCATAAAAATTCAGCCAATGTTTTTATTACTGGAGAAACGATGAAGAAGATGGGGATTTTCAGTTGTAAGGATAGAATCCTGCAAATAGCAGTCCCCAGAATGAAATCGGAAAATTTGAGGGAATTGAAACAGAAAATGGGTATGTTGCCAAACGGATATATGGGAAATCTGGCGGCTGTATTTTTGAAAAAATTGATGAAGAACTATGATGAAGTAAAAGTTATCATCAAGGATTTCTTAGAGCAGAACCTAAATAAAACTGTCGGTACATATGATACCCGGACATATCATCATGGTGTGTTTATTAAACTGACGGAAGCTCTGTTTCGGAAATATATGTGCGGTGGATTATCGAATTGGAGTGAAACTGCGGTGCTGAATGTAGCTATAGAGAAAAATTGTCGAATTCAGCAAAAGGATCTTCAAAGAGAATGTGACATTGATTATACGCTTGATGTTTATGATATGCTGACGAGCAATGATAAATATCTGATCGCAAAGACGGATCGGTTCCAGTACGATCCAAGATCTAATACGAACTATTATTTCGAAAATAGTACAGCATATGTCACCAGAGAGGCTTTGGTCTATGGTATGGGAAAATATTATGATCAAGTCGTGTCCTGGAAAAAAATTGTTGATGATTTGGATGAAAAAGCAGTTTTAGAAGAGGATACGGATAAAAGAACAAAAAAATTTATGGAAAAACGTCATTATGTAATACGGTTTGACGTGATTCAAAATTATAAGAGGTTAAAAGAAATGTAGAGAAGTAAACCTATAAAAATAAAAAAATATATTATTGAAATGAAATAAATATAAGGAGGACACTTTCATGAGAGAAATTAACGTTCCAATCTGCGAAAAAGCAGCACTTACCATCGAAGAAGCAGCGGAGTACAGCAATATCGGGCAGAATCGCCTTAGCGAATTACTGAAGCAGCCGCGCTGTACATTTGTACTCTATGTAGGTAAGAAAAAGCTGGTAAAACGCCGGGAATTTGACCAGTTCATATCTCAGAGCATCCAGATTTAACGACTGATACCACGATAAATGCTATACAAAAGAGTTCCGGTGTGCTATAATCTAATGCGTATCGGGGCTCTTTTGCGTGAAAAGGAGCGCGATCATAATGGGAAAAGATTTAAAAGGACGAGAGCTTGGGAAAGGAATTTCTCAGGAAAAAAATGGTTTATATTCAGCCCGATATGTGGATAAATTGGGCACAAGAAGACATAAACGGTTCAAAAAGTTGCAGGAATGCAGGAAATGGATTGCAGATTCTACTTATATAAATGAGCATAGCGATATTTCTGCTCCGGCAGAGATGCTGGTAGATAGCTGGTTTGAATATTGGATCAGTATTAAAAAGAAGACGGTACGTTACAATACTGTGAGAAATTACCGGGAAAGATATAAACACAATATCCAGCCTGTGATTGGAAAGATGGTGTTGTCGGAAGTGAAGCCTTTGCATTGTCAGCTGATTTTTAATCAGATGGCAGAAAAGGGGTATCGCACAAGTACCATATACCAGACGAGAATCGCACTATTCAATATGCTTGAGTTTGCCAGGGAGAATGATGTAATTTGCAGAAATCCCTGCAAACGATCTGTCAAAAGCGATATGGGAAAGCCCTCGCAGAAGAAAGAAGCTCTGACCAAGGAGGTACAGAAGGTCTTTCTGGAATATGCTACTGGGCAGAGTTGTGAGAATCAATACCGTTTTGTGCTACAGACTGGTCTTAGAACTGGGGAATTAGTAGGTCTGAAATGGGAAGACATAGACTTCTCCAAGAAGACTATGAATATTCAGCGTAGTATGGAATATCGTCATTCCACAGGTGAGTGGAGAGTTGGTGAACCGAAAAGCAAGTCCGGCTATCGAGTTGTTCCACTGACCGATGAAGCCATCTCTATTTTAAAAGACCAGAAAATAAAAAATAAAAAGATTAAAGTAATACCTATGGAATGGAACGAGTTTGTTTTTCTTTGCAGAAAGGGAACGCCTGTAAAAAACAGTACATATGATACAGCATTGTCCAAGATCTGTGATAAGGCAGGTATCTCGCATTTTTCGATGCACATATTGCGGCACACATTTGCCACCAGATGTATTGAAGCAGGAATGAAGCCGAAGACCTTGCAGACGTTACTGGGGCATTCCAATATTGGGATTACAATGAATTTATATGTCCACACCACCGAGGAAGAAAAACAGAGGGAAATCGACCTGGTGGCAGACGCTCTGAAGGTGATTTAAGTCATGTTTGGACCAGAATGGCCCACTAAATGGCCCACCTGTTTACAGAATGTGTCTGAAAATGCTGTAAAATCAATACATTTAAAGGAGATATAGAGTAAAATGAAATTAGGTATCGTTGGACTTCCAAATGTAGGAAAAAGTACACTTTTTAATTCCCTGACAAAGGCTGGTGCAGAATCTGCGAACTATCCCTTCTGTACCATTGACCCGAATGTGGGAGTTGTTACTGTGCCGGATGAAAGACTTGCACTGCTTGGTGATTTTTATCATTCCAAGAAAGTGACACCGGCCGTTATAGAATTTGTTGACATTGCAGGACTTGTAAAGGGCGCTTCTAAGGGAGAAGGTCTTGGAAACCAGTTCCTTGCAAACATCCGTGAAGTTGATGCAATCGTTCATGTAGTACGCTGTTTTGAGGATACCAATGTAATTCACGTAGATGGAAGCATCGACCCGATCCGTGATATTGAGACTATCAACCTGGAGCTCATTTTCTCTGATCTTGAGATCCTGGAGAGAAGAATTGCAAAGGTTACCAAGACTGCCCGTATGGACAAAGAAGCTGCAAAAGAGCTTGATTTCCTTCAGAAAATCAAGAAATGGCTGGAAGACGGCAAAATGGCCATCACTATGGAACTGGAGAATGAGGATGAGGAAGCATGGATGGGAACATACAATCTGCTCACTCAGAAACCGGTTATTTACGCTGCAAATGTTGCAGAAGACGATCTTGCAAATGATGGTGCTGACAATGCGCATGTACAGGCTGTAAGAAAATATGCTGCAGAGCAGAACAGTGAGATTTTCGTAATCTGTGCTCAGATCGAGGAAGAGATTTCCGAACTGGATGAGGATGAGAGAAAAATGTTCCTGGAGGATCTTGGACTCAAGGAATCAGGACTTGAGAAGCTGGTTAAGGCAAGTTATCATCTTCTTGGACTTATGAGCTTCCTGACCTCCGGAGAAGATGAGACCAGAGCATGGACCATCAAGATTGGAACCAAGGCTCCGCAGGCAGCAGGTAAGATTCATTCTGATTTTGAGCGTGGATTCATTAAAGCTGAGGTAGTAAACTATCAGGACCTTCTTGACTGTGGCTCCTATGCAGGCGCAAGAGAAAAAGGTCTTGTAAGAATGGAAGGTAAGGATTACGTAGTACAGGATGGAGATGTGATCTTATTCCGTTTCAATGTCTGATAAGTAATAGAAACAGAGGGATAGCATAAATGTCAATTCAGTTTCCGAATCTGGGAATAAACCTGGGTTATGTGGGGAAATCCATTCAAATATTTGGATTTGAGATTACATTTTTTGGCCTTGTAATAGCTCTGGGAATGCTTCTGGGAATGGGATTTGTGATTCTGGAAGCGAAGCGCTGCGGCGAGAATAAAGACGATTATCTGGAAATGATGATCATATCCCTGCTTCTGGGGGTGGTCGGATCCAGAATGCTTTATGTTTTATGTTCCTGGAATCTTTATAAGGGCAATATTATTGAGATCTTTAATGTGAGAAATGGCGGACTTACATTCTACGGCGGTCTGTTTGGAGGAATGCTGGGAGCAGCCATTTACTGCGGCGCGCGCAGAAAATCTTTTATGCAGATGGCAGATACTGCCAGCATGGGAATCGTTATTGCGCAGATAATAGGAAGGTGGGGAGATTTCTTTAACAGGGAATCTTTCGGTGAGTATACCAACAGCATATTTGCAATGCAGCTCCCTTTATCTGCTGTGCGTTCCAGCGAAGTGACATCTGCAATGAGGGAAAACCTGGAGACAATAGGTGGAACTTCTTATATTCAAGTACATCCGGTTTTCTTATACGAGAGTCTTTGGTGTCTGCTTTTGTTTCTCCTGATGCTTGTGTGGAAGCGCAAAAAACATTTCCACGGAGAAGTATTTCTGAAATATCTGGCAGGATATGGTCTCGGACGATTTTGCATAGAACTTCTTCGAACAGACAAGCTTATGATTCCGGGAACTTCTGTTGGAATTTCCCAGCTGATCTCAGCAGCACTGTTTGTAATCTGTGCTATGATCGCAGTTGTGGAAGAAACCATGGCGAAAAAGAGGGCGGCAAGGCGCAGACGCAGGAGAGAACAGGACTATGAAGCGCAGGAAAGAGCAGCCAGAGAAGCTGAAGCAGAAGAATACAGAGACCGGCTCAGACTGGAGAGAGCTTTTGCAGATGGAGATGCCGCAGGTGTTCCGGAAGTCTATAACGGAACAGCATCTGCTTATGAACATGATTCCGAAGAATCAGAAGAAACTTCGTCTGTGGAAGAAGAGCATCCGGAAGAAGATCCTCAGGATGAAAAGAACACAGAGAAAATCGTGGAAGAGGAAAATTCAGTTGCTGAGGATTTCTATGAGGAGGACTCAGAGAAAGATACAGAAGAAATTTCTGAGGAGGAAGCTTTGCCAGAAGCTTCCGGTACAGAAAATTATGTGGAAGAAAATGCCGGGATTTCTGAAGAAGAAACTGTTGCTGCGAAGGGTCCGACAGCTTCAGAAGAAGATGAATGGTTGTATAGCCAGCCGCGCAGATTTGCGAAAAAACCTGCCCATGAGCAGAAAGATTGATCATATGATTGTCAGATACCTGAATCTGGACTAAACAAAACGTTATTTTGGTGGGAGCGAATCCCACTGAAGTGGCGTTTTTTTGTGTGTAATAGGTAATTTCGCTGGAATTTCCGGCAATATAAAAAGTCCTGCAGGGCAGGATTTATTTGTATATAAAAATTTTTTGACTGCATTTTCGCTGTTTGTAAGGACTTTGTAACAGAATTATGTAATAGATTTCATAATTTCCCACTTGTAATTTAGGGGCAAATGGGTTAGAATGGGTTCATAAGTGGTAGGAAGTGGAGAAAAGTGGTGACAAATGGGGACGAAGTGGCAGAACTTCCATTTGTTTCCCGTCATGAGATACGAGGGGGAGACTCGTATTTCACGAGAGTAGGTGAGTTTTTATGTTCATGGGCGAGTACAATCACACAATCGACGCGAAGGGGCGTTTGATCATCCCGGCGAAATTTCGGGAACCTTTAGGTGAGGAATTTGTTCTTACCAGAGGACTTGATGGTTGTCTTTATATTTATCCTATGGATGAATGGGAAGCCTTTGAAGAGAAACTCCGTGCATTACCACTTACAAATAAAGACGCTAGAGCCTTTTCGCGCTTCTTTGTTGCAGGTGCAACAACATGTGAACTGGACAAGCAGGGGAGAATTCTCGTACCACAGACGTTACGTGAGTTCGCTGGTCTGGAGAAAGATGTTATTCTGGCTGGAAACTTAAGCAGAGTAGAAGTCTGGAGCAAGGAGAAATGGAGCGAGAATTGCAATTATGACGATATGGACAGCATTGCTGCCGACATGGAGAACATGGGAATCGTCATCTGAGCATAAAATAAGCGAGAAATCCAACAGGAGACGGAAATGGAATTTAAACACAAATCTGTATTACTGGACGAGACCGTTGGCGGGCTGAATATTAAGCCGGATGGAATCTATGTGGATGGCACTTTGGGCGGCGCAGGACATGCCATTGAGGTATGCAGGAAACTTTCTGCCAAGGGGAGATTTATTGGTATAGATCAAGACCAGGATGCGATAATTGCTGCGAGTGAACGGCTTGCCGCCTTTGATCAGGTGACAATCATTCGCAGCAATTATTGTTACATGGTACAGGAGCTTGCCGCAAGGGGAATTCACAAGGTTGATGGTATTGTTCTGGATTTGGGAGTATCCTCCTATCAGCTGGACAATGAGGAACGTGGATTTACCTATCGGGTAGATGCACCTCTTGACATGCGCATGGATCAGAGACAGACACAGACTGCCAGTGACATTGTTAACGGTTATGAAGAAAGAGAACTGTATCGCATTATCCGCGATTACGGTGAAGATAAATTTGCGAAAAATATCGCGAAACATATAGTAGCAGCAAGACAGCAGAGCCCCATTATGACAACGGGTCAGCTTACACAGATCATCCGGGAATCCATACCTATGAAGATACAGGCAGCAGGAGGTCATCCGGCTAAGCGTACGTTCCAGGCAATCAGAATTGAGCTGAATAAGGAACTGGATGTTCTTCGTGATTCACTTGATGGGATGATTGATCTTCTGGATGATGGCGGAAGGCTTTGCATTATTACGTTCCATTCACTGGAAGACAGAATTGTAAAAACAATTTTTCGAAAAAATGAGAACCCGTGTACCTGTCCACCGGATTTTCCGGTATGTGTGTGCGGAAAGAAATCCAAGGGGAGAGTTATCACAAGGAAGCCAATTCTTCCAAGTGATGAAGAAATGGAAGAAAACCCGCGTTCTAAGAGTGCTAAGCTTAGAATTTTTGAAAAAAAAGTTTAAAAGAAGGGTAAAAAATGGCGGAGACAGGCAGACATACGAATACTGTGTCAGGTAAAAGACGTCCACAAAATGTGTATGTTGATGGCAACACTGTCCGAAAAGTCCAGGAAGTTCCTGGGCGGAGAGAGTACCGTCAGCCAGAGCATTCTGTTCGTAAAAATAAGGCAAAACCAGAGCTGACCACACCAGAGCAGCAGGTCCGGGGAAACAAGCCGCTTAGTAAGGCAGCCAGGAGAAACCGTGCGAAAGCCAATAATATGAACCGTAATTTTGCCATATTTCTGGCTGCACTTGGTATCCTTATTGTGTTTTGCAGTATTAATTATCTGAAATTGAAAACAGAATGCACCAGTAAAAGAAGCCAGCTGGCCACTCTTGAATCCCAACTGGCCGAGCTGAAAGAAGACAACGATGCATATGAGAGCCAGGTGACTTCAAGTGTTGACCTTGAAAGAATCCGGAAAATCGCCATCGGACGTCTGGGCATGAAATATCCAAGCAACCAGCAGACAGAAACCTATGCGACTGAAGGCGGCAGCTACGTAAGACAGTATCAGGACGTGACCGGGAAGTAATGGGAATGAAGGCAGGTGTTTGATTGACTACTCTGAGAAGAAAAACAAAAAGAAAACCTATAAAAAAAATAAATCACAGTATGAAAAAAAAGCTGTCAATACTGCTCTTTTGCGTATTGGGAGCTTTAATCGTTTTATTGGGAGTTATCACTTATATTAATTTTCAAAGTGGTGACAAGTATAAGAAACAGGTGCTGAGTCAGGCTCAGCAAAAATACCAGAATCGCACAATGCCAGCGAAACGAGGGACAATCTATGATCGAAATGGCAACATTCTGGCAACGAGCAACAAGGTGTATAATGTTGTACTGGACTGTAAAGCTGTAAATTCAGATGAGGATTATCTGGATCCTACGGTGAATGCTCTGGTTACCATATTTGGCCTTGATGAAGGAGAACTCCGTACCAGGCTTACTTCTGATAAGACCAGGGAGAGTCAGTATCAGATCGTGAAAAAGCAGGTCTCCATGGATGATAAGAAAGCATTCGAGGATTACTGCAGCATACCAGATGATACGGAAATGACCAGGGAAGAAATTCAGGAGAAAAACAATATCCAGGGTGTATGGTTTGAAGAAGATTACCTGAGAGTCTATCCATATAATGAGCTGGCCTGTGATACGTTGGGATTTACTTTTTCCCGAGATACTGCGGACTATGGAATTGAGGGCTACTACAATAGCAGCCTGACAGGAATTGATGGCCGCCAGTACGGATATTTCAGTGATGATTCTAATGTGGAGCAAACCATTATCGAAGCTTCTGACGGAAACAGTCTGGAGCTTAGCCTCGATCTTGGAACACAGCAGATTGTGGAAAAATGGGTAAATGCCTTTAAGGAATCTACTGGCGCCAAAAATATAGGAGTGATCGTGGAAGACCCTTCAAGTGGTGAAATCCTTGCCATGGATGGGGGCGACCGATATGATCTTAATGATCCACGTAATCTGTCTTCCTTATATTCAGCAGATGAGATTGCTGCTATGAACGACAGTGAGACCATGGATGCTCTAAGCGCCATGTGGAATAACTTTTGTGTAACCGACATTTACGAACCTGGTTCCGTTGTGAAGCCCATTGTTATGGCAGCTGCTCTGGAACAGGGAAAAATATCCACCAGTGATACCTTCTATTGTGATGGTTACCAGAATTTTGGTGTGCCAGGAAATATGACCACCATCAAATGTGCAAATATTTACGGACACGGAATGGAAACCCTTGCGGAAGTAATCGCAAACTCCTGTAACGATGCCATGATGCAGATTGGTGCAAAGATGGGCGTTGAGAATTTCCTGAAAGCACAGAGTACTTTCAATTTCGGAAGCAGGACAGGAATCGATCTTCCAAATGAGGGATATGGTATTATGCATACTGTTGATACCATGCATGAGACAGAGCTTGCGTGTTCTGCATTTGGTCAGGGATTCAGCTGTACTATGATCCAGGAAATCAATGCAATGTGTTCGGTTATCAATGGCGGCTACTATTATCAGCCACATCTTGTGACAAAAGTCAAAGACGCCAGCGGTGCAACTGTGAAGACAATCAGCCCGCTTCTTCAGAAGCAGACTATTTCTTCCAGCATTTCCGCTGATATCAGAAGCTATATGCAGGCCAGTGTAGAGCAGGGTACCAGTATGACGTCAAAGGTACAGGGTTACAGCTCAGGCGGTAAAACAGGAACTGCGGAGAAATTCCCCCGTGGAAATGGTAAATACGTGGTTTCCTTTATCGGATTTGCCCCGGTTGATGACCCGCAGGTTCTGATCTATGTGGTAATTGACGAGCCAAATGTAGAGGATCAGGCCAGCAGTATTTATCCACAGTATGTGGCACAGGCAATTCTTTCCGAGCTTCTGCCATACATGAATATTCAGCCCGATCAGTCTACAGACGGAACTGTTCCGGAGACAGAGCTTTGGGAGAAATTTAATGGTCATGTAAATACTATATCTGACAGTCAGATTGATGAAAATGGAAATCTGGTGGATGAAGAGGGCAACCTCATTGACTGGGATGGCAATCGGATTGACGAAAATGGTTACCTGCTGAATAGTGACGGAAGTTATCAGATCAATGCAAACGGAGAGTATATAAAATCTGCTAACCTTGATGGAATCAGCGATTCCTACACTGGTTCAGCCAGGGAAACTCTGCCGGAGGCTGTTTCTGATACCAATGTTCCGGGACCTCCGGAAGATAACACGGATCCCATTGAGGATAACAATATGGAGAGTGAAGGCCTGACTAACGAGGAAGCCGGACTGGATTAGAAATACTGTCCATAGGTGGCATAGTATTGGCAGGAAATAAAAAAACAGACTGTTCACCATAATACAACACATACCTCCATCTGAAATTATCATATATTAGTTATGATGATTTCAGATGGGGATTTTTTTATGAAAAAAACTATGACCTTTCACAGGAAAAAAATATGGATGGTTTTTCTTGTATGTGCACTTATGCTTCTGGGACTTGTGGGAAGGCTTGTTTACCTGATGGGGATTCGGTCGGATTACTATTACCAGAAAGCAGAAGAACTTCATGAAAGAGAACGAGTCATTAAGGCTGCAAGAGGACAGATACTGGATGCAAAAGGGAGGATTCTGGCAGATAATAAAACTGTATGTACTATTTCCGTTATTCACAGTCAGATTAAGGACCCACAGAAGGTTATTGAGGTCTTGTCAAAAGAGTTGGAAATAGATACTGACACAGTGCGTAAAAAAGTTGAAAAAATATCTTCAATTGAACGAATTAAGACAAATGTGGAAAAATCTGTGGGAGATGTGATACGTGGGTATGAACTGGATGGTGTGAAAGTGGATGAGGATTATAAGCGGTATTATCCTTACGGATCTCTGGCTTCCAAGGTTCTGGGATTTACAGGCGGTGACAATCAGGGGATAATTGGCCTGGAAGTGAAATATGAGGAAATTTTAAAGGGACAGGCGGGAAAAATCCTGACCACAACAGATGCCAGAGGCGTGGAAATCGACCAGATCGGAGAAAGCAGGGAAGATCCGGTGGCAGGGGAAAACCTGAAAATCAGTCTGGATGTGGATCTGCAGCAGTATGCTCAGCAGGCGGCCCTGAAAGTAATGGAAGAAAAACAGGCTGCGCGTGTTTCCATACTTCTTATGAATCCGCAGAACGGAGAAATTTATGTATGTGTTAATGTGCCGGAATTTGATCTGAACGATCCTTTTATATTGAATACGGACGTGGACACTTCAGGACTGAATGAACAGGAAAAACAGGATCTTCTGAACCAGATGTGGAGAAATCCCTGCCTGAACGATACATATGAGCCCGGTTCTACCTTTAAGATCATTACCATGTCTGCAGGTCTGGAGGCTGGCGTGGTTTCCGTAAATGACAGATTTTTCTGTCCGGGGTATAAGCTGGTGGATGACAGGCGGATTCACTGTGCAAGGAGAACAGGACACGGTTCCCAGAGCTTTGTGGAAGGTGCCCAGAATTCCTGCAATCCGGTTTTTATTGAAGTGGGTCTGAGACTTGGGGTGGAAAACTATTATCATTATTTCAAGGAGTTTGGACTTTTGAAGAAGACAGGTGTAGATCTGCCGGGAGAGGCTGGAACGATCATGCATAAAATGGAAAATATGGGGAATGTGGAGCTGGCAACAGTTGCTTTTGGCCAGTCTTTTCAGATTACGCCAATTCAGCTGGCGACCACAGTCAGTTCTCTGATCAATGGGGGGAGGCGGATCACACCTCATTTTGGGGTATCCGTTCTGAGCTCAGATGGCACCAGCGGAAGAAAGCTGGAATATCCGGTGGAAACGGGGATTATTTCGGAAAAAACATCAGAGACAGTAAGAGGAATTCTGGAGAAAGTAGTGTCAGAAGGTTCCGGAAGAAATGCCCGGATCGAGGGATGCACAGTGGGGGGCAAGACGGCTACTTCCCAGACTTTGCCAAGAAGTGCCAACCGGTATATTTCTTCCTTTCTTGGTTTTATGCCTGCGGAAGATCCACAGATCCTGGGGCTTTGCATTATACATGACCCGCAGGGCGTGTATTACGGAGGAACCATTGCGGCACCTGTGATAAAGAATATTTTTGAGGCGGTGCTAGAGCGTGTTTGAAAAATCATTCCCGCAATCTGCACGCCCCACTTTGCGGGAGATTTCACCCGAATTCGGTTGCCGTAGCCCGCTACGGCGCCCTCATCCGGGCAAAATCTCCCACAAATTGTGACGCACATCTTGCAGAAAGCCTTTTTCAAACACGCTCTAAATCAGAAAAAAGAAAGATAAGCTTCGGTGATCGGTCAGGCTGTGAGCAAGGAGAAGTATGTTACCGGTCACGAAGTAAGCAGTAAACAATGTGGGGATATTATCTTGCAAAAACCAAGCTATGGGTTGATAAATAAGGGGAAAAGCTTTATACTATAAGATGCTTTAAAAAGTTTAGAGCGTGTTTGAAAATGGTTTCTGCAAGATGTGTGTCACAATTTGAGGAAGATTGCGGAATGCTTTTTTAAACAGACTCTGGAACGAAAAAAACGAAAGAATTAAAGAGGTGTGAGGATGGAATTTCATATTGTGATCCCGGTACTGATTTCCTTCGCAATCAGTGCAGTATTAGGACCTGTTATTATTCCTTTTCTGCGTAAGCTGAAAATGGGACAGACAGAGAGAACAGAGGGCGTACAGTCGCATCTGAAAAAGGCCGGAACCCCGACTATGGGCGGCGTGATCTTTCTGATATCCACGATTATTACTTCATTGTTTTATGTAAAAGATTATCCCAAGATTATCCCGGTTCTGTTCCTGACTCTGGGATTCGGACTGATCGGTTTTCTGGATGATTATCTGAAGGTAGTCCTTAGAAGATCTGACGGACTTCTTCCATGGCAGAAATTTCTGCTTCAGGTAGTGGTAACAGGTATTTTTACTTTCTACCTGCTGCGGTATACAGATGTGTCTCTGACCATGCGTATTCCATTCTGGGGGGGACATTATCTGAATCTTGGCTGGCTGGCTGTACCGGTGCTGTTCTTTGCAGTGATCGGAACGGTAAATGGCGTAAACTTTACTGACGGTGTAGATGGTCTTGCTACCAGCGTTACCCTGATCGTAGCCGTATTTTTCACGGTTGTATCCATTGGAACCCAGTCAGGTATCGAGCCTGTCACCTGTGCTGTTATCGGCGGACTGATGGGATTTTTACTTTACAATGTATACCCGGCAAGTGTGTTCATGGGAGATACAGGATCTCTGGCGCTTGGTGGATTTGTGGCAGGTGTGGCTTATATGCTGCAGATGCCTCTGTTTATACTGATCGTGGGACTGATCTATCTGGTTGAGGTATTGTCCGTTATGATCCAGGTAACCTATTTCAAAGCAACACATGGCAAACGTATTTTCAAAATGGCGCCTATCCATCATCATTTTGAGCTTTGCGGATGGTCAGAAGCCAGAGTAGTTGCAGTGTTTACTATTGTGACTGCAATTATGTGCCTGATCGGACTTTTAGCCCTGTAAGAGCTGCCTGAAAAGGGAGAATTCCGGGGCATCCATTGCAAGGCATTAAGGAGGAAATAAATCATGGAATTAAAAGGAAAAAAAGTTCTGGTTTTCGGAGCCGGAAAAAGCGGTATCGGCGCAGCTGATCTTCTGAATGCAGTTGGTGCCTGCCCGGTTCTCTACGATGGAAAAGCAGATCTGGATAAAGAAAGCGTATTACATAAAATCAGTGGAAATTATGAACTTCCCATCTATGCAGGAGAGCTGCCGAAGGAAGTTCAGGAAAGCCTGGATCTTGTGGTATTAAGTCCTGGAGTTCCCACAGATCTTCCAATTGTAAAAGGTTTTTATGATCAGGGACTTCCTGTGTGGGGCGAGGTTGAACTGGCTTATCAGACTGGAAAGGGTGAAGTTCTTGCAATTACCGGAACAAACGGAAAAACTACAACAACAGCCCTTCTTGGGAAAATCATGTCAGATGCACGCCCATCTGTATTTGTTGTTGGAAATATTGGAACTCCGTATACTTCCAAGTCACTGGAGATGACAGATGAGACGGTCACAGTTGCAGAGATCAGCAGCTTCCAGCTTGAGACTATCTGGAAATTTGCTCCAAGGGTAAGCGCCATTTTGAATATCACAGAGGATCATCTGAACCGTCATCATACAATGGCTGAGTATATCCGCGTGAAAGAGCTGATCACAAGCAACCAGGGTCCGGAGGATGTATGTGTGCTGAATTATGAGGATGAAATCCTTCGTGAATTTGGCAAAAGCATTGTGCCAAAGGCTGTATATTTTTCCAGTGCAAGAGAACTTGAACAGGGTATTTTCCTGAGAGGAGACCAGATTATTCTTCGTACAGAGAAAGAGGCGATTCCGGTTGTGAGAACAGGAGAGCTGAAGCTTCTTGGTACACACAATTTTGAGAATGTAATGGCAGCAGTGGCCATGGCTTACTACGCAGGTGTTGATATGGATAGCATCCGTAGGAGTATCTGTGAGTTTACAGCCGTGGAGCACAGAATTGAGTATGTAACTGAGAAAAACGGTGTGGCATATTATAACGATTCAAAGGGAACCAACCCGGATGCGGCTATTAAGGGAATCCAGGCAATGAACCGTCCGACTCTTCTGATCGGCGGCGGATATGATAAGGAATCCAGCTATGATGAGTGGATCCAGGCATTTGACGGCAAAGTAAGGTATCTGGTACTTATTGGTCAGACGAAAGAGAAAATTAAGGCTGCGGCTGAGAAGAATGGCTTTCATGATGTTATTCTCTGTGAGGATCTGAAAGAAGCTGTGCAGGTGTGTGCGGATAAGGCAAACGCCGGGGACGCGGTCCTTTTATCTCCTGCATGCGCAAGCTGGGGTCAGTTTGACAATTATGAGCAGAGAGGCCAGATGTTTAAGGAGTATGTGAGAGCACTGTAATATACCGCAAATTGCAGCGTACATCTTGAAGAAAGCCTTTTGGAGGCATGCTCTGGAGCTTGTTTGAAAAATCATTCCTGTAATCTGCACGTTCCGTTTTGCAGTATATTTCACTCGAACTCGGTTGTCGTAGCCATAGAATGTGATTGGCGGCAGGTACAGAAACTTATGATTTATTTCATAGAATACCCGGATCTGGCATATGCTTTAACCAAGGCATGGGACGTCAGGAGCAGATCTCTATGATCCGGGAGCGAAAGAAAGAAACGAAAACAGACACGGTCTTACTGATCCTTGTGCTGCTTCTGGCAGTATTCGGACTGGTCATGCTGTTTTCCATCAGTGAATATAATGGCAGAGTACGTTTCGGCGACTCTGCCTATTATTTTAAAAAGCAGCTTTTTGCAACAGCTCTGGGCCTTATGACCATGTACATAGTAGCAGAGACAGATTACAGATTCTTTGTTCGGCTGGCACCGGCTGCTTATCTCTTATCTATGGGACTTTCTACAGCAGTTTTATTTGTAGGACAGGAAATCAATGGCTCCAGAAGGTGGCTGAATTTTGGACCGTTGTCTTTTCAGCCTTCGGAATTTGCAAAAGCAGCAGTGATCCTTTTTCTCACCTGGCAGATCCAGGGAAGCAAAAGGACTACAGCTGGCTTCTGGTTTATGTGCAGGACAATGCTGACACTTCTTCCAATTGTAGGACTGGTAGGCTCCAATAACCTAAGTACGGCAATCATAATCCTTGGAATCGGTGTAATCCTGATTTTTATATCAGATCCGGGATATGCCAGATTTATTGGAATGGGAGTGACTGGTGCAGCAGTGATCGCAGTGTTTCTGGCAGCAGAGAGCTACCGTCTGGAAAGGCTTGCCATATGGCGGAATCCGGAGAAGTATGAAAAGGGTTTTCAGACCATTCAGGGACTTTATGCTATTGGAAGCGGCGGGCTTTTCGGAAGAGGATTTGGCAGCAGCCTGCAGAAACTGGGATTTGTGCCGGAAGCCCAGAATGATATGATCTTTTCCATTATCTGCGAAGAACTGGGACTGACCGGAGCTTTTTTTCTCATTGGCATATTTGGGCTTCTTATGTGGAGACTGATGGTGATTGCCCTTCACTGCCGGGAACTGCAGGGAACACTTTTATGCGTTGGCATTATGAGCCATATGGCCATTCAGGTGATCCTGAATATTGCGGTGGTGACAAACACCATTCCAAATACAGGAATCACGCTTCCCTTTATCAGCTATGGCGGAACCTCAGTGGTGTTTCTTCTGGGCGAGATGGGGCTGGCTTTGAGCGTAAGCAGAAAATGAAATTTTATCACCAGTCAGAAATATTCGCATACAATAAAAGGTAAGAGGCCCTTTAGGAGTGAATGGCTTGAATGACCGGATTTACATTGAGGGAGGACACCAGCTGAAGGGAAGTATTCGGATACAGGGCTCAAAAAATGCAGCGCTTCCTATGATGGCGGCGTCTCTTTTACATCGGGGAGTCAGTGTGCTCAAAGGCTGTCCGCGGATCGCGGATGTTTTTTGTATGGAGGAAATTCTTCAGAAGCTTGGGGCAGTGACCTGGTGGGAAGACCATGATCTGTATATGGACTGCGAAAATGCCGGTAAATGGTCAGTCCCTTTTGAATTTACAGGGAGGATGAGGTCTTCCGTGATTCTTCTTGGAGCGCTTCTCGCAAGAAATGGGAAAGGAAGCCTTGGTTATCCAGGTGGATGCGTGATCGGGAAAAGACCTATTGATATGCATCTTTTCGTGCTTCGGAAGCTTGGCGCAGTGGTCACAGAGGAACAGGGAGTTTTGATGGCAGAAGCACCTCATCTGCAAGGGGCATTGGTCTCTTTTTCAAAAAGAAGTGTGGGAGCTACCCAGCAAGGCATTTTAGGAGCCGTGCTTGCAGAGGGAGAGACTGTATTGGAAAATTGTGCCTGTGAGCCGGAAATACAGTGGCTTTGCAGGTATATGCGTTCCATGGGAGCAAAAATACAGGGGGATGGAACTTCTGAAATAAGAATCCAGGGAGTTAAAAGCCTGAGTGCCGGGTGCATTCAGGTGCCGCCAGACCGCATTGTGTCAGGAACCTATATCTGTGCGGCAGCTATAACAAGAAGCCAGATCGTTCTTGAAAACCCTCCGGAAGGAGAACTGAAGGCCTTTCTGGAAGTATATAGGAAAATGGGTGGACAATATAAAGGTAACAGTGGTAAACTATTAGTCAATGGAAAAAATGTTCAAAGCCCTGTTAAACTGCTGGAAACGAGTGTTTATCCAGGATTTCCAACAGATCTGCAGTCTCCCGTAATGGCAGTTCTTTCCACCATAGAGGGGGAAAGCTGCATTCGTGAAATGGTTTTTGAAGACCGTTATAAAGCAGCTGACCAGTTGCGGAAAATGGGAGCCAGGATCCGCGTACAGGGAAATGAGGCTGTAATCTGCGGTGTAAAGACTTTACATGGAGCAGCTGTGCAGGCGCAGGAATTAAGAGGCGGTGCGTCCCTGATCCTGGCAGCACTTGGGGCTAAGGGAGTTACCGTACTGGAAGGATATTCTTTTGTACAGCGGGGGTATGAGCATATTTGCCAGGATCTTAATGCGCTGGGAGCAGCAGTAAAAAGGATACAGGAATAACAATATATGAAATCACTGAAAATGAAGTTGATCTATAGAAAACATAAGAAAGCGATTCTGGGTACCCTGGGGGCAGTTCTGCTGGCAGGACTTGTCTTTTTCTTTTCCTATTTTCATGTGACAAAGGTGGAGGTAATGGGAACCTCCCGTTACACGGATGAACAGGTGAAGGAGATGGCTTTGCAGGGGGCTTTTACGGATAATTCCGTTCTTGCAGTTTTGCTCCATTCCAGGGTGGACGTAGAGGGTGTGCCTTTTGTGGAAGGCTTTTATATTACCAGGCTTTCTCATAACAGTATCTGCATCAGTGTCCGGGAAAAGAAGGCGGTAGGCTGCATTCCTTATCTGGACAGCTATATTTATTTTGACAGAAACGGTATTTTTATTGAAAGTTCCCATACAAGGGATGAACTGGTGCCTTTTTTTGACGGCATTGAAGTAAGTCATGTGATCGAAGGGGAGAAGCTTCCAATTAAGGGAAGCTCGGTGCTTACCACTGCGGTGGCGCTGTCAACTATTTTCCAGAAGAACGATGCCATACCGGATCATATTGAATTTGACACTAGTTATCAGATTACCTTGACTTATGGAGATATCCGGGTGATGCTGGGAAAGGACGAGTATCTTGAGGACAAGATGACACGTGTCAGCGCAATTTTGCCCAAGCTTTCCGGCAAAAAGGGAATCCTTCATCTGGAAAATGTAAATGACAATTCCAAGACGATTACCTTCGAGCAGGATCTGGGCGAGGATGGCGTGATTGAGGATGTGGATACTGCGGCTGCTTACGAGAATGCAGTGGCTAACTGGCATGGAGGATATGACCTGGAGGGTGACTATACCGGTGAAGGGGAATATGACCAGAACGGAAACTATGTAGGCTCCAGACCTACTGAGGAGAGCATTGCTGCAAATGGCAGCTGGCTTGGCGGATATATGGAAGATGGAAGCTATACTGGTTATGGACAGCTGGATAAAGATGGAAATTACGTAGGCCCCAATCCCAATGAAACCAGTGAAGATGGAAGCGAAGAGGAGCTTGAAGATTACAGTGAGGACTACAGCGAAGACTATAATGACAGCGGTTATGACGGGTACGATGAAGAATATTAGAGAGTGTCTGAAAATCTCCTGTAAAGGTGATGCACATTTTGCAGAAAGTCTTTTTCAAACACACTCTGAGGAAAATATCGCGTATTTCGCGAAAAAAGTATAAAAAAACAAAATTAGTGGTTGATAAATTCACAAAAAAAATATATGATATAGCTATATGCAGCTTGGTATATATATTTGCTGAAATTAAAGATAAAGGATATAAGGTAGAAATAAAGGAGGAAGTACATTGTTAGAGATAATGTCAAATGAGGCGGAATCCTCTGCTAAGATTATTGTAATCGGAGTAGGCGGCGCCGGAAATAACGCAGTTAACAGAATGGTTGAAGAAGCCATCGGCGGGGTAGAGTTTGTAGGAGTGAATACAGATAAGCAGGCTCTGACTCTGTGTAAAGCTCCAACTGTACTTCAGATCGGTGAGAAAATTACCAAAGGTCTTGGTGCAGGAGCACAGCCTGAGGTTGGACAGAAAGCAGCAGAAGAGAGCATTGAGGAAGTAAAACAGATCATCGAAGGTGCTGACATGGTATTTGTTACCTGCGGTATGGGCGGTGGAACTGGTACAGGTGCTGCACCGGTTATCGCAGCAGCAGCTAAGGAAATGGGGATCCTCACTGTAGGTGTTGTGACCAAACCTTTCCGTTTTGAAGCTAAGACACGTATGAACAACGCACTTGCAGGTATTGAGAACCTGAAGAAAGCTGTTGATACATTAATTGTAATTCCGAATGACAAATTACTGGAGATTGTAGATCGCCGCACAACTATGCCGGAAGCACTTCGTAAAGCAGACGAGGTTCTGCAGCAGGCAGTTCAGGGCATCACAGATCTGATTAATCTGCCGGCTCTTATCAACCTTGACTTTGCTGATGTTCAGACTGTTATGACAGATAAAGGTATTGCACACATTGGTATCGGTGAGGCAAGAGGCGATGACAAGGCTATGGAGGCTGTACAGCAGGCTGTATCCTCTCCGCTTCTTGAGACTACCATCAAGGGTGCTACACACGTTATCATCAACATTTCCGGTGATATTTCCCTTATGGACGCAAATGATGCTGCAAGCTATGTACAGGAGCTTACAGGTGAAGATGCAAATATCATCTTTGGTGCTATGTATGATGACTCTGTTGCTGATTATGCGAGAATCACTGTTATTGCTACAGGCCTTTCTGATAATGCACAGGCATCCAATCCATTTGGAAATAAGGCAAGCAACTCTGTATTTGCCAATAAGAGACCTGCTTCCACTACAGCGTCTGCTGGTGTGAATCTGAACATGCCGTCTTTCAGCATGCCGACTATGAATGCTACACCATTCACAGCGAAGACACCATCCAGCACGGTTCAGAAGAAAGATATCCAGATCCCGGATTTCTTAAGAAACAGATAATGAATGGAAATTAAAAGGCCCTCGCACATTTGTGCGGGGGCTGTTTTTAAATTTGCGGTTATTTTCTGGAATCTGTTTGAAAAATTTTTGCAGAAAGCCTTTTTCAGACACGTTCTAGAGCCTGTTCCAAACACGCTCTAGCACTGGCATTCAAAGGTATCGCATTTTGTTTCGGAACATACTTTTGCACCGCTTCCGGCTACATCAATAGCAGCTGCAGTACATTTACAGTTTTCGTTATAGGTACAGTTGTGGGCTTTGCAGTCAATCTGGATGGTCTCACATCCACAGCTGTTTTTGGCACTGTTCATGGCACCCTGGCTCTTTTCCCGGAAGCTTCCGCAGGATGTTTCTTCAGAACTTTTTGCACTGTCACCCATGACGTTGATTTCCCCTCTGGAACAAAGCATATCTTCATTGTAAGCACAGGTTGTTGCGGAACATTTTAAAATTGTCATGTTTTTTACCTCCTGATTTTGTATGCTTGATTTTGCAAACATTTGCAGTTGTTCAGCAGACCGTATTTCATGAGGGCACTAAACCGCTGCAGCAGTCTTAGTTTTTCCTGTGCCTGCAAAAAATATGCACAAATTTATAAGAAAAAAATTATTAGAAAAAATAAAAAAACATCTTGACTTTCACAATAAGGCATGATATCATACGACAGTACGTGATGAAAAGAAAGCAGAGTTCACTCTCACCTCAGCGCATACTTAGATGCGGCTCGGGTTCATATTGCACAGCAGCGCGTGACTTAGTTCGCGGGTGTAATAGGAGAAGTGTGGATTCTGTCCGCACTTTTTTTATATTTGCGGTGTCAGGTATCAGGCAGGAATTTCTTCCTGCGAAGGGGAATGAGAGTCCAGAAGTTAAAAACTGGATCAGAACAGATCATCTATCAGGTATGGAGGTGCACGACAATTAGCAATTTAATGATTAACGAACAAATCAGAGACAAAGAGGTACGCTTAATCGGACCGGACGGAGAGCAGCTTGGAATTATGTCCGCAAGAGAAGCAATGGCCAAAGCTCAGGAGGCAGAGCTTGATTTAGTAAAGATTGCCCCACAGGCAAAGCCGCCGGTATGTAAGATCATTGATTATGGTAAATATCGCTACGAACTTGCCAGAAAAGAGAAAGAAGCCAAGAAAAAGCAGAAGACCATCGATGTCAAAGAAGTGCGTCTTTCACCAAATATTGATACCAATGACCTGAATACAAAGGCTGGGGCAGCGCGCAAATTCCTTACCAAGGGCGACAGAGTGAAGGTTACTCTTCGTTTCCGCGGAAGAGAGATGGCACACATGTCAAGCAGCAAGCACGTTCTGGATGATTTTGCCGATATGCTGAAGGACATTGCTGTAGTTGAGAAGGCACCTAAGGTAGAAGGCAGAAGCATGACAATGTTTTTAGCACAGAAACACTAGGATGTTGCATTCATTTGGAGAGACACCCTGAGGGTGTCAGGCTGGATGAGGGACATTAAATAGATACGATATTAAGGAGGAAATTACAATGCCAAAAATTAAAACTTGTAGAGCAGCAGCAAAGCGCTTCAAAAAAACAGGAACAGGAAAATTAGTAAGAAATAAAGCTTACAAGAGCCATATCTTAACAAAGAAATCTCAGAAGAGAAAGAGAAATCTCAGAAAAGCTACTGTTGTTGATTCTACTAATGTTAAGAGCATGAAGAAAGCATTACCGTATTTATAAGATATAGCATAGAAGAAGACGAACAGGAGGAAAATAAGAAATGGCAAGAATTAAAGGCGGATTAAACGCAAAGAAGAAACATAATCGTGTATTAAAACTGGCAAAGGGCTACAGAGGAGCTCGTTCCAAACAGTATAGAGTAGCAAAACAGTCTGTTATGCGTGCACTTACCAGCTCCTACGCTGGAAGAAAGCAGAAGAAACGTCAGTTCAGACAGCTCTGGATCGCACGTATCAACGCTGCTGCAAGAATGAACGGATTATCCTACAGCAAAATGATGCACGGCCTTAAAGTTGCAAACATCGACATTAACAGAAAGATGCTTGCTGAGATGGCTGTAAATGATGCTCAGGGATTCGCAGCACTTGCTGAGATTGCTAAGAAAGCAATTGCTTAATTGAAATAAATAGGATATTTGAATGGGAGATGGGTGACCATCTCCTTTTTTTATCCCGGAGTCTGCAAAAAAATCATTCCTGCAATCTGAAGGTCTCACCTTGTGGTTAATTTTGTCCGAATTGATTTTTTAAACACATTCCAATACGAGCATAATACAAAATATGAAATCAGCATGAAAGTATGTCCTACAACGTACGTTTGTACGTCACAGAAACAACATAAACAGAAAAAATTGGTCATTGTAACGGAAATTTCTTTTGCAATTCTAAAAAAACTATAAAATTTTCTATTGCAATCAAAAAAACAGAATGCTATAATCATAACATTAAAGTAGTAAAGAGAAGAAGTTATGGAAGCCAAAGCCGGCTGGGAAACCACCAGTGGGCTTTTATACTATCTCAGTGTTGCAGAACCTGTTCCCAAAATCATTCCTGCAATCTGCATGCCATGTTTTTCGGATATGCCTTGGGCACCATGAGAGGCGAGATGACAGACGCTCTTACATAAATTAAGGAGGAGATTTATTATGAGAAATCTGAAAAAAGTACTCAGCATTACTGCAGCCGCAGCAATGGCAGTATCCACAGTAACACCTGTATCTGTATTTGCAGAGAGCGAGGAAACCTTCAAGATTGGTGTCATCGGACCTATGACAGGAGATTATGCACAGTATGGTAATGGTGTATATAATGCAGCTAAGATCGCAGCAGATGAGATCAATGCAAACGGCGGATTCAATGGATATCAGGTAGAAATCCTTGACGCTGGTGACGATCAGGGAGATCCGGAGAAAGCAGTTAACGCTTACAATGACCTTCTTGACAAAGGAATGCAGATGCTTTGCGGTACTGTTACCTCCGGTGCTTGTATCGCAGTAGGTGCAGAGGCAGCTGATAGTACATTCCTCTTCACACCGTCTGCTACAGCAGTAGACAGCATTACCGCTGGTGACAATGAGTTCCGTATGTGCTTTACAGACCCAATGCAGGGAACGAAATCTGCTGAGTATATTTCTGAGAAAGGTCTTGCTACGAAGGTAGCTACCCTCTACGATTCCATGGCTGATTACAACTCAGGTGTACATGATGCATTCGTTGCAGCCTGCGCTGATTACGGCCTTGAGGTTGTAGCTGATGAAGCATACACAACAGATAACAACACAGACTTTTCCGTACAGCTTGGAAAGATCAAAGACAGTGGCGCTGAGCTCCTGTTCCTTCCGAACTACTATTCTGACAACGCTCTGATCCTTCAGCAGGCTCATGACCTTGGTCTTGACATGAAGATTTTTGGTGTTGATGGTATGGATGGAATCCTGAATGTTGAGAACTTTGATAAATCTCTTGCAGAAGGCGTTATGCTTCTGACACCATTCTCTGCTACAGGCGATGATGAGGCAACTGTAAAATTTGTTAAAGCATATGGCGATGCAAACAATGGTGAGACACCAAATCAGTTTGCTGCAGATACATATGATGTACTTTACGCTATGCAGGCAGCAGCAAATGATGCTGGCATCACACCAGATATGTCAAATGAAGACATCAGTGCAGCAATGTCTGCTTCAATGCTGAATATTACTCTTGATGGTCTTACAGGAGAAGCTAAATGGACAGAAGACGGTGAGTGCGATAAAGCACCTAAGGCTTATGTGATCAAAGATGGCGTTTACGCTTCTATGGAGTAATTATAAGAATAGAGCCATTGTGCCGGTCATACGGCAGAGGCTTTAACCATTTCCCTGATTGCGCAGGGGATGGCCGTTAGCAAGGGGGAGACGGTTACCTGTGGGTCCGTCTCCTTCTTTGCAATTACAGAAATGATTGTTGTTTCAGTCTGATACAACAAACGGACAGGTGGCCTGTCGGCGACATCATGATATAGGAAAGTCAGCTGCCGTCCGGGACATTCATAGTAAATAACTGGAGCGTGTCTGAAAATTTACTTCCGCTTTTTCGTGTCAGAAAGTGACAGGAAGCTTTACAGTGGGAAAAGCCGGGAATGAATTTTCAAACACGCTCGTGAAAAAGAAAAATCAGTTACTATCTACAGTAATAAATCCAGTTAAGAGGTGCATTATGAGTTTTATATCCTATTTAAAAGATGGTATCAGCCTGGGCAGTATCTATGCGATCATCGCTCTCGGCTATACAATGGTATATGGTATTGCAAAAATGCTGAACTTTGCACATGGTGATGTTATCATGGTTGGAGCATTTGTAATTCTTACCGCAGTTACCAAAGCCAGTATGTCACCAATCCTGGCAATCATTCTTTCTGTTGTGATCTGTACTGTTGCCGGTGTTGTCATTGAGGCAGTTGCATACAGACCTCTTCGTAAGGCTTCATCGAATCTGGCAGTTCTGATCACTGCAATCGGTGTCAGCTATCTGCTTCAGAACCTGGCGCTTTTAATTTTTGGCGCAGATGCAAAGAGCTTTGTTCCGGTTATCAATGTTCCGTCTCTGGAGCTGTTTGGCGGACAGCTTACGATTAAAGGTGTTACGATCGTAACAATCCTTGCCTGTATTGTGATCATGGTTGGTCTTCAGCTTTTTGTAAAGAAAACAAAACCGGGGCGTGCCATGCAGGCTGTTTCCGAGGACCGTGACGCCGCACAGCTGATGGGTGTCAACGTAAATGCAACCATTTCCCTTACCTTTGCAATCGGTTCCGGACTTGCTGCAATTGCAGGACTTCTCCTTTGCTCCGCATATCCTACACTGACTCCTTATACAGGCGCAATGCCTGGTATCAAGGCTTTCGTAGCGGCAGTATTCGGTGGAATCGGTTCTATCCCAGGAGCAATGGTTGGAGGAATTCTCCTTGGTGTTATTGAGATTTTCAGTAAGGCCTATATTTCCTCTCAGGTTGCAGATGCAATTGTATTTGCAGTTTTGATCATCGTGCTGCTTGTAAAACCATCTGGTCTGTTCGGCAAGAACATCCAGGAGAAAGTATGAGGTGGCCGATATGAAAAAAAATATGAACAAAACAACAAAAAACAACTTTATTACATATGGCATGGTAATCGCAATCTTCGTTGTGGTACAGATTCTTTCCTCCACAGGAAACCTGTCCAGACTGCTTACCGGCCTTCTGGTACCCATCTGTGTGTACATTATCGCATCTCTTTCCCTGAATCTGGTAGTCGGTTATTCCGGAGAGCTGAGTCTTGGACACGCAGGATTTATGTGCGTTGGAGCCTATTCCAGTGCTCTGTTTTCCCATGTTACCAGTGATGTGCTTCCGTCTGTTCCAAGATTGATTCTTGCATTGCTGGTAGGTGCTGCCGTGGCTGCTGTCTTCGGTGTACTGATCGGTATCCCGGTACTGAGACTTCGGGGAGACTATCTGGCAATCGTAACCCTGGCATTTGGTGAGATTATTAAGAACCTGATCAATATTCTGTATGTTGGTGTGGATGATAAAGGGCTTCACGTTGCAACAAGCGCAGCCAACCTGAAGCTGGATCCAGGCGGAAAACAGATCATCAAGGGTGCTCTCGGTGTTTCCGGTACTGCAACCTTATATAAAGATATTAAGGATTATTTCTTCCTGATCGGTGTGATTCTGGTTCTGGTCGTTCTGTTTATTATCCAGAATCTGGTAAACTCCAGAAGCGGACGTGCCATTACATCTACCCGTGATAACCGTATTGCAGCTGAGTCCATCGGTATCAACGTAACAAAGAATAAGCTGCTTGCATTTACTATTTCCGCTGCAATTGCCGGTGTAGCAGGTGTACTTTATGCCCACAACCTTTCCATGCTGAAGGTTTCTATTTTTGACTACAACATGTCCATCACCATTCTGGTATATGTAATTCTTGGTGGTATGGGAAATCTTCGCGGAAGTATTCTGGCAACGATTGTGCTTTATGCACTTCCCGAGCTGCTTCGTGGATTCTCCACCTACCGTATGCTGATTTATGCAATCGTAATGATCACAATGATGCTTTTCAACTGGGCTCCTGCAGCTAGAGATTTCAGAAGCCGTATTATTGAAAAAATCAAAGGTCACGTGAAAGAAAAGGAGGCAGCTTAATTATGGCAATGTTAGAGGTAAATAATCTTTCCATACAGTTTGGCGGCCTTCATGCTGTAGATAATTTTCAACTGAAAATCGAAAAAGGCGAGCTTTACGGCCTGATCGGACCAAACGGTGCCGGAAAAACAACCGTATTTAATCTTCTTACAGGTGTTTATAAGCCAACAGAGGGAATTATCAAGCTGGATGGTCAGGATATCACCGGAAAAAGTATTATCGATATTAATAAAGCAGGAATCGCACGAACATTCCAGAATATTCGACTCTTTAAAGATATGACCGTACTGGACAATGTAAAGGCTGGTCTGCATAATCATTATAAATATTCTACTTTAACCGGAATCTTAAGACTTCCCAAGTATTTTAAAGTAGAAAAAGAGATGAACGAGCGTGCTATGGAGATCCTGAAGGTGTTTAATCTGGATCAGGAGGCTGGTCTTCTTGCGGGAAACCTTCCTTATGGTAAACAGCGTAAGCTGGAAATTGCCAGAGCGCTTGCCACAGATCCCAAGCTTCTCCTTCTGGATGAGCCGGCCGCCGGTATGAACCCAAATGAGACACAGGAGCTGATGGATACCATTCGGTTTGTAAGAGATCATTTTAATATGACGATCCTTCTGATTGAGCACGATATGAAGCTGGTTGGCGGTATCTGTGAGGAACTGACTGTATTAAACTTCGGACAGGTTCTCTGTCAGGGTGAGACAGCAAAGGTTCTGAAAGATCCTGCTGTTGTTACTGCATATCTGGGCGAATAAGGAGGAAAAAGAAATGGCAATGTTGGAAGTAAAAGATTTACACGTATATTATGGTGTAATCCAGGCATTAAAAGGAATCTCCTTTGAGGTAAACCAGGGCGAGGTCATTGCTTTGATCGGTGCCAATGGTGCAGGAAAAACCACTACACTGCAGACACTTACAGGTCTTCTTTCAGCAAAAGAAGGTTCCGTTGTTTTTGAAGGAAAAGATATTACCAGGGTTCCGGCCCATAAGATTGTTGAAATGGGAATTGCGCATGTTCCGGAGGGACGTCGTGTTTTTTCAGATTTAAGTGTATATGAGAACCTGATCATGGGTGCTTATACGAGAAAAGATAAAGCTGAGATCCAGGAAAGCCTTGCAGGAGTCTATAAAAGGTTTCCGCGACTGGAAGAGCGTAAAGGACAGCGTGCCGGCACACTTTCTGGTGGTGAGCAGCAGATGCTTGCCATGGGGCGTGCCCTTATGAGTAAACCCAGACTGATCGTAATGGATGAGCCATCCATGGGACTTTCCCCAATCTTTGTAAATGAGATCTTCGATATTATCCGTGTGGTAAGTGAAAGTGGTACCACGGTACTTCTTGTAGAGCAGAATGCGAAGAAAGCCCTCTCTATCGCAGATCGTGCATACGTTCTTGAGACTGGTAAGATCACAATGAGTGGAAATGCAAGCGACCTGCTGAACGATGAAGCGGTACAGAAGGCTTACCTGGGTGAATAAAATTTGTAGATCTGACAGCTGATAGGCGACATGTCCGTTTTGTGAACAAAGTTCACAGAACTTTCGGGAATCTGGTGCATCACGAAGCGGTTACTGGACAGGTCGTGAACAGTAAGGTCTTTGGGAAAATAATCTGGTCAGGTGATTTTTATTGTTGTCGGAAAGAATGGAAAAAACAACGCTTCAGGAAGCTGGCCAGTGTAATAAGGAGGAGAGAAATGGACAATTTCGTAATTACAATTGCAAGACAGTACGGAAGCGGTGGACGTACCGTTGGTGAAATGCTTGCGAAGAAATTAGGGATTGGATATTACGACAAGGATATTATCCGCATGGCATCTGAGGACAGCGGAATTCACGAAACTCTTTTTGGAAGAGTAGATGAGTATTCCAGCGCAAAAAAACCGCTTTTCGGGAAGAATGGAATTTACAGCGGTGAGCTGATCTCGCCTCAGAGTAAGGACTTCACCTCTGATGAGAACCTGTTTAATTATCAGGCAAAGATCATCCGTGAACTGGCAGGGAAGGAGTCCTGCGTGATCATCGGAAGATGCTCCAACTATATTTTGAAGGATTATCCAAATGTGCTTCGTGTATTTATTCACGCTGATTGGAATTTCCGAATGGAAAAGGCTGCTGAGAAGCTGAGCATGAGCCAGAAAGAGATCGAAAAATTCCTTCAGAAGGATGACAAACGTAAGGATGAGTATTACCGCAGATTCACAGGTGAGGAATGGAAGGATGCCACTCAGTATGACCTGTGTCTGGATAGCAGCAAGCTTGGATATGAGAAATGCATCGAAGAAATTGAAAATCAGCTGAAGCTGCTGAAATAATAACAGGCTGTGTCACATAGCAGCATATGATGTGAAAACAAAAGGAAGAGCACTGGTGATTTTGAAAGAGATTGCCAGTGCTTTTTAATGTAACAGGAAATTCCGTTTGGATTTCCTGTTACATTAAAAGCCCTACCGGGCAGGATCGCACTGCGGCGGAAAGGTAGTTGTCGCTCGAGGCGACCCGCCGCAGGCGGAGAATCCTGCAAGCAGGATTCTTTTTTACATTTCATAAACATATATTATCAGGAAAGACAGATGTCAGGCGGCGGGATATGAAGGAAAAAAGACATCTGGTGATGTGGGTAGAAGTTATAGCGTTGGCGGTGCTGCTGGCAAGGCTGGAAACTGTGAGAATCCGGGAGAATGCAAAAGAAGTGCAGGAATATACCTGTGCCGGGCGGGAACAGGAAGGTGCGCAGAAGGGGAACGGAAAAAGAGAGGAAAAAACTGTCAGTGACAAAGTGATAGGGGCTAGGAATAGAAGGTCAGAAAAGAAGCTGGAAGATACTTTGGAAAAGAATGTGACGGAAAAGAAAAAAGCAGCTCTGACTTTTGATGACGGTCCTAACAGTAAATATACGCCGCTGCTTCTGAAAGGGCTGAAGGAGAGAGGGGTTCATGCTACTTTTTTTCTCATGGGGAAGAATATTGAGGGAAAAGAGGCCTTGGTGAAGCAAATACAGGAGGAAGGTCATCTGATCGGGAATCATACATACAATCATGTACAGCTGGATAAGATTTCAAAGGAGGCAGCAAAAGAAGAAATTGAGACAACCAACCAGAAAATCTTTGAAATCACAGGTGTGTACCCGGCATGGTTAAGACCGCCCTATGGGGAGTGGCGAAAAAATCTGGATTTTTATGTGGAGATGTTTCCTGTACTCTGGGATGTGGATACTTTGGACTGGAAGAGTAAAAATGTAGATTCGATTATGAAAATTGTGCGGTCGGAAGTGTCAGACGGGGCAGTGATCTTGATGCATGATGCTTACCAAAGCTCAGTAGATGCAGCGCTTCAGATTGTGGATCTTCTGATGGCAGAAGAATATGAATTCGTGACTGTAGAGGAGCTGATATTGCCGTAAAAGATCGTTAAAGATGTTCATTGGTAATGTGTTACTGCTCACTACGTTCACAGTAACGCGCTTCGCGATGCACAGAAATCATGCATTCGCATGATTTCGCGCCGCAATTCTCGGATTTGCTGTGAACTTTGTTCACAAAAAACGCCTCGCGGAACGTTACCAGTGAACAGTAATGTAATGCTCCGCGAACAGTTAAAAAATAGCTTTATAAACTTGCCTAAATGAGAAATATAGATTATAATTAGAACAAATGTACGGAAAATTACTTTTGAATTGGAGAGAAATACATGGATTTATTTGAATATGCGAAATCCAGGACAATGGAGAATGAATCCCCACTTGCCTCACGTCTTCGCCCTACGAAACTGGAGGAAGTAGTGGGACAGCAGCACATTGTGGGAAAAGATAAATTACTTTACAGAGCCATCAAGGCAGATAAGCTGACTTCCGTTATTTTTTACGGTCCTCCAGGAACCGGAAAGACCACCTTGGCTAAAGTCATTGCCAATACTACAAGCGCAGACTTTACCCAGATCAATGCCACCGTAGCAGGCAAGAAAGATATGGAAGAAGTGGTAAAACAGGCTCAGAATGCCCTTGGAATGTATGGGCGAAAGACGATTTTATTTATTGATGAGATTCATCGCTTTAATAAAGGACAGCAGGATTATCTTTTGCCTTTTGTGGAGGACGGAACCATCATCCTTATTGGAGCCACCACAGAGAATCCCTATTTTGAGGTAAACGGTGCTCTCCTTTCACGTTCTATTGTGTTTGAGTTGAAGGCACTGGAGATTCCGGAGATTAAAGAACTGCTCCTGCGGGCAGTGAACGATAAGGAAAAGGGCATGGGAAGCTATAATGCGGTTCTGGATGAAGATGCCCTGGAGTTTCTGGCAGATATGGCAGGAGGAGATGCCAGAAGCGCTCTGAATGCCATAGAGCTTGGCATTCTTACTACGCCAAGAGCTTCAGACGGCAAGATTCATATTACTCTGGATGTGGCTTCTGAGTGTATCCAGAAGCGTGTGGTGCGCTATGATAAGGATGGAGATAACCATTATGATATTATTTCTGCATTTATCAAGAGTATGCGCGGCTCCGATCCGGATGCTGCAGTTTATTATCTGGCGAAGATGCTGTATGCAGGTGAAGATGTGAAATTTATTGCAAGACGTATGATGATCCTTGCTTCTGAAGATATTGGAAATGCAGATCCCCAGGCCCTGGTAGTGGCAACCGCAGCAGCCCAGGCAGTTGAGCGGGTGGGAATGCCGGAATCCCAGATCATTCTTTCCCAGGCTGCCGCATATATGGCATGTGCACCTAAGAGTAATGCAGCGGTGAATGCTATTTTTGCAGCAATGGACAGTGTGAAGCGTACCAGGACGACTGTTCCGGCTCATCTTCAGGATGCCCATTATGGAGGGCATGAGAAGCTGGGACATGGAATCGGCTATAAGTATGCCCACGATTATCCAAATCATTATGTAAAGCAGCAGTATCTGCCAGATGAGATCCAGGGAGAGAAATTCTATGAGCTGTCAGATATGGGATATGAGAAGAAACTGAAGGAACACATGAAGTTTATAAAAGAGCATGCAGATTGAAGGAATGATTTTTCAAACACGCGTTGGAATAAATATTGAGTAATTATCAGCAAGTGCTATTTTGCCAAGCGTGCAGCTGTGAAGGTACTGAACAATTACAAAATCTGAAATAAAAAGTGGAGGAGCTTTATAAAAGCCCCTCCATTATTTTTGCATAAATTTCTTCATATTTCTTGGGCCACTGCCTGCACATGGCCTTTGCAGCGGAAAGAGATGGCGCTGCAAGAGAAAGATCGATCACAGAAGCACCCTTCTGCAAAAGCTGAAGGTGAACCACATATTCTCCCTGATTATTAATGTAATAATCGGCTTGAGCTTTCACCTGATTCTTTGTGGAGGCACCTCTGGCTGCAAGGTACTGGAGCACTTCAGTACGGATGTCCTGGGAAATATCATTCTCGAAATAGGTGAGCGTGTTTTTTCCATCTTCAGTAAGATAATAGTAGGAAGTATTGGAAATGGTACGCTTCTCAATCAGCTCTGTTTCCTCAAGCTCGGAAAGGGCCTGTTGCAAATGGAAATAATTCGTGTACTCGTGGTCCAGAATAAATTCTGAAATTTCTGAATTAGTGATGGGGGACGAAGAATTCCGAAGCATATATAGGATGATCAGTTTGTAAACAGTAAATGGTGTAGCCATTTTCCAGCCTCCCTTCTGGTGAAATATTGCGTAAGTTCTAAATTCGAGCGTGTTTGAAAAAGGCTTTCTGCAAGATGCGTATTACACTTTGCGGGAGATTGCGGGAATAATATTCAAACAGACTCTGATGCTTTGCCCTGAAAACTCTGACGCTCTTTCAAACGGTGGTGGAGCAGATTCAGCACTTCTCTTTTTCTGCTGGCCCATAGAGGGGCGATCAGCAGATCTTTCGGCCCATCGCCGGTAACCCGGTGGATCACAATGGATGGATCCAGATGTTCCAGGCAGTCTGCTACAAGGTCAATATATTCGGCGCGTTCCAGCACTTTAAATTTCCCGGCAAGATAATCATATGCAAGGTCAGTGCCTTTCAGAACGTGGAGCAGCTGAAGCTTGATTCCCTGAATATCCCGGGCATTTAAATAATCCATAGTAGCCAGCATATCTTCCCTGGATTCGCCGGGAAGCCCGAGAATGGTATGAACTACTACTTCCAGACCAGCTGTGCGGAGTCTCTTAAGGGAGTCTTCAAAGCAGGATAGAGGGTAACCTCGCCTGATATAAGCTGCGGTAGATTCATGAATGGTTTGAAGTCCCAGTTCTACCCAGACTGGTTTAACCATGTTTAGCCGGGAAAGAAGTTCTACTACATCGTCCTCCAGGCAATCCGGCCTTGTACCAATAGAAAGTGCCACAATCCCCGGATGGGAAATAGCTTCCTGAAAAATTTTTTCCAGATAAGGCACAGGAGCATAAGTATTGGTGTAAGCCTGAAAATAGGCGATGTATTTGTGAATAGGTCTTTTGGCGGAAAGCATGGCAATTTGGCTGTCTATCTGTTCATGGATAGAGAGGGCTGCACTGGCGGCAAAATCACCGCTGCCACCTTCGCTGCAGAAGATGCAGCCGCCGTGTCCTATTGTACCATCGCGGTTGGGACAGCTCATGCCGCCGTTTAAGGTGACTTTATAAACCTTTTCCCCGAAGCGCTCCTTTAGCATATAGTCAAGGGAGTGATAGGGCTTTCCATTCCAGCTGGTGATCATAAATTCTTATTGTCGGAATCAAGACTGTGGTCTACTACACTGTCAGGATTCGGCTCAGAGGTTTCTTCCGGAATATATTTGTCAAAAATTTTCACAAAGAAATGGGAATTGATGTATGCAATTCCGGAAAATCCAATGAGCACCAGCAGCAGGATGACCATGGACTGTACCTGGGCACTTGGAATAAAAAATACAAGAACCGGGGCAGCAGTGACAAGAATCATAAGTGCTGTATATGGAAGATGGCGGATGGACATCAAAAATGCGTTGGTAAAAGTATTCTTGATGGTATTGTAAAATTTCGCAAGAACCGGGTAGATGTACAGGAAGATCATCAGGTAAACGACCAGGATCATCATAAATAATACCATAAGAACCTTACCGATGGTGCCAGGTGTGCTGCGGCAGATGCTAATGTCAAAGTACAGCAAAAGGGCAGCCGCAAGCATGATCAGATTGATCACAATACCCTGTTTCAGATTCTGTTTAAAGGATTTAAAAAATCCGCGGACGATATAAGACTCTTCATTACGAACCATTTTCAAAGTGACGTAGAACATGGCGGCAATGGAAGGTCCAATGGTCACCACCGGAATGCAGCAGACAATGCAAAGCAGATTCAGAATGATAAGATCTGCCACCCTGCTCATGAAGGTGAAAAATTTGTTATCCATGTTGAAAAAACGATCCATTCAAAAATTCCTCTTTTCTATTTTGTATATAGCATTAATGAGCTTATCACATAGTATAACGAATCTGTGAAAAAAAAGCAATTTGAAAATAAAAAAGAACATAAAAACTATATAATCTTCACAAAAATATTTATAGAAAGTCCTTGCTTATCACACGTCAGAGTGTTAAAATAGTAATCATTGAAAAGAGAATAATAAACATTAAATATAGAAAAAGGAGTAGCGAAATGAGTAAAAATATCAGAACTGAGGCAGTTGACCATCTTTTTGAGGCCATACTTTGTCTGAAGGATAAGGAAGAGTGCTACACTTTCTTTGAGGATGTGTGTACCATTAACGAACTTCTTTCTTTATCTCAGAGATTTGAAGTGGCCAAAATGCTGATGGATAAGAGAACTTACCTTGACATTTCTGAGAAGACCGGTGCTTCCACAGCCACGATCAGCCGCGTAAACCGTTCTCTGAATTATGGCAATGACGGTTATGATATGGTATTTAAAAGAATGGAAGAGAAAAAAGAGCAGAACCGTTCTCTGGATCAGAAGGACGAATAAGCGTCAGAGGATCTGAATCCGAAATAGAATAGAATATACGAAAGAAAACCCGCGAAATTGTGCTATGAGATAATTTCGCGGGTTTTGTACTGTTATTTGTCTTTATTCTTCTTATGTTTGTCCCTGGGCTCAGATGGGGAAATGTCATCGATCATTTTCTCAATGATCATCTTCTTAATGTAGACATCAAAGCTCATGAGACAGATAAAACTGAATCGCTTCAGAAATTCCTGATCTTCCTCATCTGCATCCTGGAAAGTGGCGCTGGAGAAACGGTAGTCCTTCAGAAGATTCTTGATCAGCTGGTCAATCTTGCGGTTCTCCATTCCAAAAACTTCATTATATACATAGGTCATGTCCTTGCCTGGCTCACCTTTAAAGTATTTCGCTGTGATGGGACCGAGAAGCTTCTGGATGTCTGTGATGGACAGAATATTCTTAAAATAATAAATGAAGATCAGCATGAGCAGATGATCTTTGGAATAGCGCTTCTTCTCAGGGGAAGGGAGCAGGTTATTCTTGGCGTAGTTATTGATCATGGTCTTTGTCAGGATCTTGTCATCATCGTGACGCTTTGTGGACGCAAGCTGATCCTCCATAAACGTGGTGACCTGATCCATGTACAGGTCGATGTTTGGAAGATCTTCTGGTTTTATATAATCCATTCCGGAAATGTGCTCCAGAATGCTCTTTAATATGGATTTATCATCAGCTGTCATTTTTATCACCTCTGCTCCTTATTATATAGTTTTTAAAACTACTTGTAAACTGTTTTTTTCAGATCTTGTGAAAAACAGAAAAAAACCAGAACTTTGTTTACAAAAAACACCTCGCGGAATGTTACTGGTAAACAGTAAAAACCCGAATCTATGTTTGGATTTTCTGCACGTTCGGGGTTGTGGGAGATAAGGATTTCATGTATAATGAGATTTAACTATTTGAAAAATCATTCCCGCAATCTGCATGCCCCATTTGACGGTATATTTCGTCCGAATTCAGTTGTCGCAGTCCGCTGTGACGCCCTCATCAGGGCGGAAGCTCCTACAAATTGTGGCGCACATCCTGCAGAAAGCTTTTTTCAAACATGCGTTAGCGAAAAAAGGAGAACATAAATGAGCATATATGATACATTAAATCCCCCTCAGCGCGAGGCGGTAGCACAGACAGAGGGACCAGTCCTGATCCTGGCGGGAGCTGGTTCCGGCAAGACAAGAGTGCTGACACACAGGATTGCCTATCTGATGGATGAAAAGGGAGTAAATCCGTGGAATATTCTGGCTATTACTTTTACCAATAAGGCTGCTCAGGAGATGAGAGAGCGTGTGGATAAGCTGGTGGGCTTTGGTTCTGAGAGTATCTGGGTGTCTACTTTCCACTCAGCCTGCGTAAGAATCCTTCGGAGACATATTGATAATCTGGGATATGACACGAATTTTACAATCTATGATACAGATGACCAGAAGTCTCTTATGAAAGATGTGTGCAGGAAGATGAACATTGACACCAAGATTTATAAAGAGCGTTCCCTTCTTGCCCAGATTTCCCATGCCAAGGACGAGCTGCTTACACCAGATGATATGGAGATGAAGGCTGCTGGAGATTACAATATGAAGAAAGTGGCTTCTGTTTACCGTGAATACCAGGCTGCTCTTCGCAAGAATAATGCACTGGACTTTGATGATCTGATCGTAAAGACGGTGGAGCTTTTTGAAAAATGCGTTGCAGTGCTGGAGTACTATCAGGAGCGGTTTAAATACATTATGGTGGATGAGTATCAGGATACCAATACTGCACAGTTTAAGTTTATCAGTCTTCTAGCTCAGCGATATCAGAATCTTTGTGTGGTAGGTGATGATGACCAGTCCATTTATAAATTCCGTGGGGCTAATATTGGAAATATTCTTGGATTTGAGCATGTTTTTCCAGATGCCAGGGTAATCCGTCTGGAGCAGAACTACCGCTCTACAAGGAATATCCTGAATGCAGCGAACCAGGTGATCGCGAATAATACAGAACGTAAGGCAAAAACCCTGTGGACAGAGAACGAAGAAGGCAGCAAGGTGCATTTTCGCCAGTTTTTGAATGCCTATGAGGAAGCAGAGTATGTGGCAGGGGAAATCGGCAAGTTAAAAAGAAACGGTCTTGGGAACTACCGTGATTGCGCTATTCTTTATCGTACCAATGCCCAGTCCCGTATTTTCGAGGAGAAATTTATTGCAGCCAATATTCCATATAAACTGGTAGGAGGCGTTAATTTCTATGCACGTAAGGAAATCAAGGATCTTCTCTGTTATCTGAAAACGATTAATAATGCCAGAGATGATCTTGCTGTGCAGAGAATCATAAATGTGCCAAAGCGTGGAATCGGTGCAACGACACTTGGACGTGTTCAGGATTATGCGGACAATATGGGAATCAGTCTGTATGAGGCATTGCGCGTGGCTGAAGAGGTTCCTTCTATTGGAAGAAGCTTGTCAAAGATCGATGGCTTTGTAACTTTTATACATATGCTGAAGAGCAAGGCAGATGTGATGACTGTGGAGGAAATCCTGCAGGAGGTAATTGATTCCACAGGTTATGTGGCAGAGCTGGAAGCTGAGGATACAGAAGAATCAAGAGCAAGAATTGAGAATATTGATGAGTTGATTTCCAAGACTGTGGCTTATCAGGAGGCTATGGAGGAGCAGAATCAGCCGGCTACGCTTTCTGGCTTTCTGGAAGAGGTGGCACTGATAGCAGATATTGATACTGTAGATCCGGATCAGGATTATGTGCTCCTTATGACTTTACATAGTGCCAAGGGTCTGGAGTTTCCGAAGGTGTTTATGGTAGGAATGGAAGACGGCATTTTCCCTAGTCATATGACCATCAGCTATGGCGATGACGGGGAGATGGAAGAAGAGAGAAGACTTTGTTACGTGGGAATTACCCGTGCAATGAAAGACCTTACTTTGACTTGCGCCCAGCAGAGGATGATCCGTGGAGAGACTCAGTATAACAGGGTTTCCAGGTTTGTGAGAGAGATTCCAAGAGAACTGGTAGATCTGGGACACACTATTCAGGAGAAGAAGCCGAAAGTGGAGGAACTAATCCCAACACCGGCGAAATACTCCAAGATGAAAGAAATTCTCCAGGGCAGAAATTACAAGCCAAGAGAATTTAAAGTAACAAAAGCCAATTCGCTGGATTATGAGGTGGGAGATACGGTTCGCCATATTAAATTTGGCGTTGGAATTGTGAAAGAAATCGTGGAAGGCGGTCGTGATTATGAGGTTACAGTGGAGTTTGATAAGGTTGGTGTGAAGAAGATGTTCGCAAGCTTTGCCAAGCTGAAGAAAATTTGATTGGAAATTGGGTTTGGAAAAATTTAAAATTAATATATTAACTATGGTAAAATAATTGCAAAAGTGGTATAATAAATAAACCTAATGAGTACTTTGAAAGAGAGGATGGTATCACATGAACATTAAAATGGATAAGCTCGAGGAATTATTATCATTACTTAAGAAAAAAGAAGATGAGAAGCAGAAGAATACAGTCCTCTGGGTACTGGCTATCATTGGCGCTGTAGCTGCTGTTGCAGGAATTGCATTTGCAGTATATCGCTTCTTCGCACCGGATTATCTTGAAGACTTCGAGGAAGACTTTGATGATGATTATGACGATTATTTCGAGGATGAGGAGAAATAAGTAAGGCGTTTAGCGGATATCCACGGTCGTCCACAATTTTTGGAATACAAATCTGGTTTGGATGTGGATAATTTCGGGGATTTTTTATAAGTGAGTGCATATTAAATGAAAAGGTATACGGGCATATAGCAGTTATGCTCCCCCGTATACCTTATTTTTGATTTAAGGTAATTGTTCTGTATCTTCATAGTAATACGCTTCGCGATGCATAGAAATCATGCATTTACATGATTTCGCGCCGCAATTTTCGGGTTTTCTGTGAACTTTGTTCACAAAAAAACACCTCGCGGAACGTTACCAGTGAACAGTAATCCATTAGCGACAGCATTATATATAAAAGATAGCTGCGGAATAGTTACGATCTATATATAATTATTTTATGGAGGATTTATGAAAAAAGGAGAGATTTACGAAGGAATTATCGAGAAAGTTGATTTCCCCAACAAGGGATATGTGAACATAGATGGAGAAAAAGTAATTGTAAAAAATGGAATTCCAGGTCAGAAAGTTCGCTTTATGATCAATAAGAAGCGCTCGGGTAGGTCAGAAGGCAGGCTTTTGGAGGTTCTGGAGGATTCTCCCCTTGAGGTAAGAGAGCCTGTATGTAAGATTTTTCCGGCATGCGGTGGCTGCATGTACCAGACAATGTCCTACGAAGAACAGTTAAAAATGAAGGAAACTCAGGTGAAAGGACTTCTCCAGGAGGCAGTAGGTAGTGATACAGACCTTCACTGGGAAGGAATCCACGGAAGTCCTATTGAATTTGGTTACCGTAATAAGATGGAATTTTCCTTTGGAGATGAATATAAAGATGGTCCTCTTTCTCTTGGTTTGCACAAGAAAGGCAGCACTTACGACGTACTGACAGCTTCTGACTGCAAGCTGGTGCATCCGGATATGACAGCGATCCTTTCCAGTGTGCTGGACTTTTTTACAGAGCTTGGGGCTGTGCATTATAAGAAAATGCAGCATACTGGTTATCTGCGCCACTTGCTTCTGCGCCGCGGTGTGACCTCTGGTGAAATTCTGGTACATGTGATCACCACAAGCCAGGCAGAGTACGACTATGCGCCGCTGGTATCAAGGCTTCTGGCTCTTCCGCTGGAGGGAAAAATCGTGGGAATTATGCACATTATCAATGATTCTCTGTCTGATGTGGTGCAGAGCGATGAAACCAGATTGCTTTATGGACAGGATTACTTCTATGAAACGTTGCTGGGTCTGCGATTTAAGATTAGTACATTTTCCTTCTTCCAGCCAAACTCACTGGCAGCCGAAGTATTGTACTCTATTGTGCGTGATTACATTGGTGACACCAAGGACAAAGAAGTATTTGATCTCTACAGCGGTACTGGAACTATTGCCCAGCTTCTTGCTTCTGTTGCGAAAGAGGTTATCGGCGTGGAAATTGTTGAGGAAGCTGTGGAAGCTGCAAAAGTAAATGCCGCCTTAAATGGTCTCACCAATTGCCGTTTCATCGCAGGTGACGTCCTGAAAGTCCTGGATGATCTTACTGAAAAACCAGATATGATCATTCTGGATCCCCCTCGCGATGGAATCCACCCCAAAGCGCTGCCGAAGATCCTGGCATATGGAGTAGAAAACATCGTCTATATCTCCTGCAAACCAACAAGTCTTGCAAGAGATTTACCTGCATTTCTGGCAGCTGGTTATGAGGTTCAGCGCAGCTGCAGCGTGGATCAGTTTTGTGAGACGGTGCACGTTGAGACGGTAGTCTTGATGTCACGCGTTAGCAATGAGCCACGCACAGACCGAGCATAAGGTGCTGTGGGAGCTTGCTCACAAAGGCACCATTATGCGATGGGCTGTATGCGGCGAATGCCGCGGATAAGCGTAGGAAGCTTTGCTTCCGTAGCGCATCCGGCGTGGCGTAGACAAATTAAAAAACATAGATTCCGAGCTTTTTCGGAGGTTTGGATTTGAAGCCAGACTTTTGAAAAAGCTCGGTTTTCTTATATGGAAACATATCCGCTGCAAAATGTGTGTCAGGTTGTAACCCCGGATTAGATGTCACGATTTGAGACAGTGGATTAGATATGTGGAGAATTGTTTAAATCGGAAGTTGATGGAATGGTCTGGTAGAGATGGTTTCAGCGATGGGGGACGTATCTAACCGAGGCGAAATAATCCCTGCGGAATAAAAGAGGAAGGCAGAGATGCTGATGAATTTCAGTTTATTACAAAAAGGAGAATTAGTCATGATAAGACGAGCAATAGATAGAGATGCATCGAGAATTGCTGAGATATCAGTATTCTCCAAGCGGATGAACTATAGAGAAATTTTTCACGATGATATGGTTTCATTTGGTGAAATACAAGTTTATCCGTTGGCAAAAGAATACATCGAGCACTCAGAGATACTTAAGGAATTTTATGTATATGAAGATGATTTTGTTAAGGGGTTCATTCATATTCAGGGAACGCAAGTCTTGGAATTGTATGTAGATACGTTTTTCGTGGATCAGGGAATCGGAGGTAAATTATTAGATTTTGCCGTAAGTAGGAATTGTAATTCACTATGGGTTCTTGAGAAGAATACAAAAGCGCAGCACTTTTATTTGCAACACGGTTTTACTCCAAGTGGAGTAAGGCAATTGGAAGAGGGAACAGAACAATTTATCATTGAAATGATACGTTGAAGTAAGTAGGTTATTCTAGAAGTTAACTGTACCAAAAACATACAATGGAGAAGCTGTAATCCATTGATATGTTTCCACAAACTGATGAGACGTTGGACATATTTTCGCAAACCAACGAGTAAAAAAGAGAGCAGTTCAGACGTCTCAACGCATGTTGAGACGGTAGTCTTGATGTCAAGAAAATAAAATCAAGTGCCAGAAAGCGGCGTATTTCCGGGCTTTTTCGGAAGTTGGGAATAGAAGCCTAACTCCTGAAAAAGCTCGGTTGTTTTATATGGAAACATATCTACTGCAAAATGTGTGTCAGGTTGTAACCTCGGATTAGATGTCACGATTTGAGGCAGTGGATTAGATGGCAAGGGAAAATTCGGTGAATCGCGATTTGTCAGAGCGTTATAGAGGATAAAATTATGTTTTTTGGATATTATCAATTTCACGAAAGTAATTATGCAATCCTTCATATGCAGAAGGGTGCCATTGCTTCGCAAGAGAAGCATATAAAGGGTATCCAATTTTAAGAGACAACAGGTATAAAATATATCTAATTTCCTGTTGTCTCAAATCAACGTATGAAGGGAATTAGAAAAATGAATAATCCATTTAAAAGAATGACCAAAAGAGAATGGGCACTTTGGTTCGTGTCTATTGCTATTGTTGTTATGTCCAATATTATGGCAGGAAGAGTAGATGCTTTGACACTTACTGCAACTTGTATTGGTGTAACTTCACTGATATTTGCCGCACAGGGAAATGTATGGGCACCGATATTGATGACGATTTTCTGCATCCAGTATGCGATAATATCATACCGTTTTCGCTACTGGGGAGAGATGTTTACTTACTTATTTATGTCACTTCCGATGTCTGTTTGGTCGATTGTGACATGGCTGAAAAATGCGAGAAACAGTAGTGATGGAACAGTAGAAATACGAAAAATTACAAGAAAAGGAGCAGGAGTTCTTGTTCTTTGCAATGTGGCAGTGACAATTGCATTTTATATATTACTAAAAAAACTTAACACGCCGAATCTGATATTTAGTACCATTTCGGTAGTAACAAGTTTTTTTGCTGCATCACTCACTATGTTACGGTCTTCCTATTATGCTTTGGGATATGCATCGAATGACATCGTGCTGATTATCTTATGGATACTGGCATCAATTAAGGACCCGGGGTATATTCCAGTGGTTGTAAATTTCTTGATATTTTTTCTTAATGACATGTATGGATTCATATGTTGGAAGAAAAGAGAAACAGCACAGTGTTAAGACAATTCTGGTTTGTGGATGTAGAAAATACCCTCCCGGCCATCATGGTCGAGAGGGTGTTGTGCATCTATTAGGATTATTCATCAATATCAATTTTTAGTTCGGACTTAAGCTCCACAGTGAAGTGGTCCTCCCAGACGGTGATTCTATCGAGCCAGCGCTTTACCAGGGCCTCGTCGATGTATTTCTCGTTTCGGAGGATTTTGTTGATGGTGCTGGTCCACCATTTTGTTTTGCCAGCGCCGGTGAGGATGCCGTCTGCTTCCAGACCTTTTGCAATCCGATCCATCGAATAGCCCTCCAGGTATTCTCGGTAGATGCGCTTTACCACCTCTGCCTGTTCCGGATCGATGATGAGATTTCCATTTGCATCTTTGGTGTAGCCGAGGAAGTGATTGTGATTTACCTGTATCTGGCCATTCTGGTACCGAAACTGGAGCCCCAGCTTCACATTCTGGCTGAGGGATTGTGAGTCCTGCTGCGCCAGGGAAGCCATAATCGTAATCAGGACCTCACCCTTGGCATCCATTGTATTGATGGCTTCCTTTTCAAAGAAGACGGGAATGTTCTTATCCTTCAGCTGGCGGATGTATTTCAGGCAGTCCAGCGTGTTTCTGGCAAATCGGCTGATGGACTTGGTGATAATCATGTCGATGTTTTCGGCTTCGCAGTCGTCAATCATCCATTTCCTTTGTATTTGCGTTAGAGCTTGCCGCTGCAAGGATATCTGCGAAATGCCCAGAATCTTTGGCTGTCAGACCAAATGCAGTCAGTGCATCGGTTACGATATCCGATGTGGTGGCGAGGCCCTCACCAGATGCCGCAGTAAGGTTCATGATACCTTCGATACCATCCAGCATGTCGGAGGTTTTCCATCCAGCCATCGCCATGTAGTTCATAGCATCCGCAGCCTCGGATGCTGAGAACTTGGTTTTCGCACCCATCTCATGAGCCTTTGCACGGAGCTTATCGAAATCATCTCCGGTTGCACCAGACACGGCGGCTACCTGGCTCATAGAAGAATCAAAATCGGAGTCTGTTTTTACAGCAGCAACGCCAAGAGCTGTAACTGCAGCAGAGGCAGGAAGGAGCTTTTCGCCGGTGGAGGAAACCTTATCGCCTGCAGACTTCAGGTTTTCACCAGCAGTAGCAATCTTCTGCACAGCAGTGGCAGACTGATTGGCCTGCGCTTACAGCTTTTTGAGATATTCTTCCGTTTCGATGATCTCCCTCTGAAGAGCATCATATTTCAGGAGCTTTTCGACATCCTTAAGTTGTGACTGCGTATTCTTGATTTCTGAATTGACACCCTTTAAGGCACTCTGAAGCTTGGTAGTATCGCCACCGATCTCGACCGTGATACCCTTGATTCTACTTCCCGCCATAGCGCACCTCCTTTCCTGGATTTGGGCATAAGAAAAGCACCTACCATTTCTGATAGATGCTTTCTGAATTGCTATTCTGTTTTTTAAATCTATTTTTTGAATAGTTCTGAGTGCGTACCAAGCCTGTAAAGCATGAGTACTAAAACGTTGTTCTGAATCTCATAAATGAGCAACCAGTCCGGTTCGATGTGACACTCACGCGTGCCTTTATAGTTTCCTGTAAGGTCATGATCCCTGTATTTTGCATCCAGCGTACCGCCATTCGCCAGAATATCGATTACCTCAAACAGCTTATCAAGATTTTTATTTTGCTTTTTGGCAAGCTTCAAATCCTTTTTAAACTGATTGGTAAACTGAATGTCGTATTTCATACGTCGAGAGCTGCCTTAAGCGCATCCATACTGGAATAACGCGGAGCAGAAGGATCCTTCATCATTTTTCTGCCATCCTCAATGGCAGCGGCTGTCGTATCATTCGGTACTTCCAGTTTTAATTCAAAAGGAATACCATGCTCACGGATAGCGGTTCTCAGGAACATATTTACAGCAGTTGTCATATTCAGACCAAGCTCATTGAAGATTTCCTCCGCCTGATCCTTGATTGCCTTCTCTGTACGAATATTTAAATTAGTTGTTGCCATACAGAACACCTCCATTCAAGTATAGTATATTCAAATGCGTGTCTAATGTCAATACACTGTCATTATATAAGATACATAAATTTGCTAAAATGCATCAAAATCCATCTGCGTAGCGATCTGCGCATAGCCTTTGTACTCATCATTGCTGCTTTCTGCGTACATGTCGTTCACCATCCCAATCGTAAGAAGATCCAGATCCCGGATGGAGATTCCGAGCTGTACGCAGCGAAGCAGAAACAAGGGTGTGGTCATCGGGCGGTCAGTTGCGTGAAGTTTTTTTAGACTCCACATCCGTCTGGACATTCTATAGATTGAACAGGTGATCCGTACCGGGACAGCAGACATCGGAGAAAAGTATTTGGCTGTAATCCGTAAGGCTGCCAGTGATTACACAAGAGAAATCTTTCATAAGCTGAGAGAACGGGAATAAAATCCGGAGCTGATGCGTTTATATGTAGTTGTTGGTGGTGGCTGCATGATTCAGAACTTCGGGGAATATGACAAAGACAGAGTAACGATTGTGCGAGACATCTTCGACTTTGCGAATGGTTCATAAACACAGATTTTCTATCAAAATATTATTGACGCATCGGAAACTTCATGGTATTTTATTTTTGATGAAAAATGGGATTTATTTAAAGGCAAACTTGCTGAAAGGCAGGGACGCAAAGCCAGAAGGGGCTAAAGTCAGAAAGTCTGACCATGTCAGCCGGTTGCTGCTGTTTCCATATATAGAAAAGACGTGAGAACGGAAGCGATTCCGATACCTTTTATACTATATGTATATGGATGTGTGAGTTTAAAAAGATGTAGCAGGGACACTGGCAGGATGTTTGTCAGGTGTCCTTTTTATATGCCAAAATATGTACGAGAACTTGCCGGAGCATGTTCTGGAGCGTGGTTGAAAAAGCATTCCTACAATCTGCGCGCCACATTTTGCAGAAAGCCTTTTTCAAACACGCATCAAACAGAGTGAGGGTTTTTATAAAATGTTATATAAGGAAAATTATGAGGATAAAATATATTCTTTAAACAAGACTGTACCTGGACAAACACAGGATTTATCACAGGCAATACAGAAAACACTGGAAAATAATGGCGGGGTAGGTATGTTGACCGGATATTATGACCAAAATCTGTCTATTCTGTCTGTGAGTAATCTGCTGCTACATAGTATAGGACATACGTTCGATTCTTTTATGAAGCAGACAAAAGGCTCATTGAAGAATTTTTTTTACGGCAAGGATATAAGTATATTGGATCGAGACCGTTTTTTGCAGATCCACGGAGCCGGGGAAGCGCAGATTCTTACAGCGGACGGTACAGTGAATAATGTACGGCTTTATAAAGAGGATGCGACAGATGAAGCAGGCAGACAGATCTGGATTATGTCCGTACAGGTCAACTGGGATCATGTAAATCTGGCACTGATCAATGAGGCTATCCGTTCCGGCTTCTGGTATTTTGACTGTGACGAAAACAGTGAGATTGTGAATGCAAACTGGAGCCATGAGTTCCGAAAAATGCTTGGCTATCATGATACTCTGGATTTTCCGAATAAACTGGAATCCTGGTCAGATCTTCTGCATCCACAGGATAAAGAAAGAGTAATGATGCAGCTTCAGGCGGCAATTGCGGATAAGACGAATCAGGTAAAATACCAGGTAGAGTACCGTATGAGAATGAAGGATCATCAGTACCAGTGGTTTCGGGCATCAGCAGAAGTAATACGCCGGCTGGATGGTTCTGCCAGCAGGATTGCCGGGATTTTTATTAATATTGATGCGGAAAAAAAAGAAATTATGCAGGCACAAAAGTCAGCAGCTTTCCACCGTGCCTTTACGAAAACAGATCTGTGCGAATATTATGTTAACCTGGAAGCAAACACATTTGATACCTTTAAGGTTGAACCGTCCCTAATGACTGTTTTTGAACAGAGTCATACATGGGATGAACTGATCCGGCATTTTGTGGATTCCTATGTTGTGGAAACAGATAAGAAGGCAGTATCTGCTTTTTATGATCGTGGCTATATTGCGGAAAAACTGAAGGGTCTGGAAACCGAATTGTCTTTGGAGTGCCGAATCACTCTGAAGGGAGAAGAACGATGGGTCCGTAATGTGATCATACGTGGCGAGATAGAGGATTCAGAATATGCCATGATTTTTCTGCGGGATATTACGGAGGCAAAGGTAGAGAGCGCACGGCATCTGCAGATGGCAGCGGATAATGCTTCCATGGAGCAGCTGATTCAGAGCATAGTGCGTCTGGTTGACCGTTTTGTTGTCTGTGATCTGGAAAATGACAGATATGAATTCTACAATCTGAATGGACAGATGATATATAAACCTCTGGGCTTCTATCATGATTTTCAGATGCAGGTTCTTGAAAAGTATAAGACACTGGAACCGTTGGAAGCTATAGATATTCTGATAGCCCCGGAAAATATCCGGGAAAATCTGAAAAGCGAAAATGATATTTATAAGTTTGAGTATTGCAGCCTGGATGAAAAGACTTATAAAATCGCTTCTTATATTCCCTTGGAATGGAAGAATGGAAAGCTGGAAAAGGTATTGCTGGCATCCATGGATGTGACACAGGAGAAGAAAGCAGAGATTGAATCCCGTCAGGCACTGAAAGAGGCTTACCGGTCCGCAGAAAATGCAAATCGTGCAAAAACAGAATTCCTTTCCAATATGTCCCATGATATCCGAACACCGATGAATGCCATTGTGGGTCTGACAGCAATCGCCGGAGCAAATATTGAGAGTCAGGACAGAGTTATTGAATGTCTCAGCAAGATTACAGAATCAAGCCGTCATCTGCTTGGGTTGATCAATGAAGTGCTGGATATGGCACGTATTGAAAGTGGAAAAATGACACTGGCACAGGAAGATTTCAATCTGTCAGAGTTGGTGGATAATCTTATTACACTTACGCGACCGGTGCTTGATGAACATAAACATAATTTTGATATACACATTAATCATATTGAACATGAGGATGTCTGCGGTGACAGTCTGAGGATTCAGCAGGTATTTGTGAATCTGATGAGTAATGCGATCAAGTATACACCGGATGGCGGGAATATTACTTTTTCCATAGAGGAAAAGCCAAATGGATTTTCGGAGCTTGGATGCTATGAATTCACGATTGAGGATAATGGAATCGGTATGTCGCCGGAATTCCAGAAAATCATGTTTGATCCATTCAGCCGCGCAGATGACCATCGGACAACCAGAGTTCAGGGAACTGGTCTGGGAATGGCAATCAGCAGAAATATTGTAAATCTGATGAATGGTAATATTAAAGTGGACAGCACCTTACACAAGGGAACTAAAATTACGGTAACAATTTATCTTGAACTTCAGGAAAAAGAGAAAGAAAAGGATGAAAATCTGATGAATTTGCCGGTTCTGGTTGTGGATGATGATAAGACATGCTGTGAAAGTACAGTTGCGACATTGAAGGAGATTGGAATTACAGGCGAATGGGTCCTCTCCGGCAGAGAAGCCGTTGAGCGCTGCTATACACGTCATGAGCTAAAAAATGATTACTTTGCTGTTATTTTGGACTGGAAGATGCCGGATATGGATGGCATAGAAACTGCCAGACAGATTCGGAAACGGATAGGGAAGGAGATTACCATCATTGTACTGACATCTTATGAGTTCAGCGAGATTGAAGAAGATGCAAAGGCAGCAGGTGTAGATGCTTTTATTGCAAAACCGTTATTCCGTTCCAGGCTGACCGCTACACTGCGGCAGTTTGTTTCTGACAAAAAAGAAAAAACAGCAAGGAATTATCTGGAGAATCTGTCAGAAGCAGATTACACAGGAAAAAGGATTCTGCTGGTCGAGGATAATGAGTTAAACAGAGAAATTGCAGTGGAAATCCTGCAGATGACAGGGGCAGAAGTTGAGACAGCCGAAAATGGAAAAATTGCAGTTGAAAAAGTGGAGGTTTCTCCAAAAGACCGGTATGACCTTATTTTTATGGATATCCAAATGCCTGTTCTGAATGGTTATCAGGCAACCGCAGCAATTAGAAGCCTCCCCGGTGAAAAAGGAGAACTGCCAATTGTTGCCATGACTGCCAATGCTTTTGCAGAAGATGTACAGCTGGCAAAAAATACAGGTATGAACGGACATATCGCAAAGCCGCTGGATATGAATAAGCTGAGTGATGTTTTGAAAAAATGGCTGTAATGATACTGCGAACGGAGTGAACAGGAACGCTGTAATTTATTTATGTGTAGGCGAAAAAATAATTGACAGAAAAACACAGTCATTATAAAATATTTCCGAAAGGTAATGTGGACAAAAGTCTGGGTGGATAAGCTTCCCAGGCTTTTTATGTGAAGATAGAACAGACCGCAGTTTTCTTATTGAAAGAGAAATGTCTGTTTGAAAGTCTGTTGCCTGTCTTTCATTGAGGAGAGAAAAATTTATGTTAAATCAGTTTTCAAGAACCCAGCTTCTTCTTGGAGAAGAGGGGATGAAGAAGCTTGCCGGTGCCAGAGTGGCAGTATTTGGAATCGGCGGTGTTGGCGGATATGTGTGTGAGGCGTTGGTGAGAAGCGGGGTAGGTGCTTTTGACCTGATCGATGACGACAAGGTATGCCTTACGAATCTGAACCGCCAGATCATAGCAACGCGAAAAACAGTGGGAAAATACAAGACGGATGTTATGAAAGAGCGTATGCTGGAAATCAATCCGGACGTGAAGGTGGAGACACATAAGTGTTTTTTTCTGCCGGAGAATGCAGACGATTTTCCATTTGAAGAATATGATTATATTGTAGATGCAGTAGATACCGTTACTGCAAAAATCTCCCTTGTCATGAAGGCGAAGGAGAAAGGGGTTCCGATCATCAGTTCTATGGGTGCCGGAAACAAACTGGATGCAAGCCAGTTTAAAGTTGCGGACATTTATAAGACTAAGGTCTGCCCTCTTGCCAAGGTTATGCGCCGCGAACTGAAGAAACGTGGCGTCCGTAAGCTGAAAGTGGTTTATTCCGAGGAAATCCCTACAAGACCGATAGAGGATATGTCCATCAGCTGCAGAACCCACTGTATCTGCCCGCCAGGTGCCAAGCACAAATGTACAGAGCGTCGTGATATTCCGGGAAGCGTAGCATTTGTGCCGTCTGTTGCAGGACTGATCATTGCCGGAGAGGTTGTGAAGGATCTTTGCAAGCCTTGAAAGATCCCACAAAGTGGGGAGTGCAGGTAATTGAGGATTATGCTCTGAAACGTGACGATTATGCAGATTTCTCCCCGAGAGGGAACGTTGTGTTATAATAAACTAGTCAAGTACAAGGAGGCTTTGGGAGAGCTTTGGTAAACAGAATTGCCATATGTGACGACGTGGAAGTTGAGCGTTTTGTGCTGAAGCGTCAGTTGATGGTGTACTTTCAGACAAATGGCAGGGAGGCGCAGATCCAGGAATATGAATCTGGAGAGAGCCTCCTTGCAGACATTGAAGAGGGCTATATATGGCCAGATCTGATTTTTCTTGATATTTATATGGGCGATCTGAATGGAATGGACACGGCACGGAAGCTGCGTGACCTGGGAGTAAAAGCGCCTATTGTATTTCTGACTGCTTCACCTGATTTTGCGCTTGAAAGTTATGAGGTAGAAGCATCCGGCTATCTTCTGAAACCTGCAGAAGAGAAGCAGACCACAGCAATTTTAAACAGACTGCTGAAGTCTGAGCTTCGCAGGCGGATTTCCGTGAAATGCAGAAGACAGTATCGTTATCCTTTCGTGGATGAAATTTTATACCTGGAAAGTGACCGCCATACAGTAACCTTACATATGCTGGATGGTTCGGTGCTTGAAACTGCGGAAAAACTTGGGAATCTTGAGAAAAAGATAGAGGATCCCCGTTTTTTGCGTTGCCACCAAAGCTTTCTGGTAAATATGGATCACATTACAGATGTAGAAGAGGAGTTTTTACTCCGAAATGGAGAACGGGTTCCCATTCGCGTGAGAGGACGTAAGGATGTGCTGGATGCTTATAATCACTATTTCAGGATAAAGTCATCCGGCAATTGAAAGAGAGCAATTGCCAGTATGGTGAATAAAAAACGGATTTCATAGACAACAGGCAGGAAACACAGTGATTAAACGGAGCTATTGCTCTCTTGATCGCTATGTTTCCTGCCTGTTTTTGTATGGTGCAGATTGCGGTATATTTTGCTCGAATTCGACCTACGCAGCCCGCTGCGGCGCCCTCATCCGGGCAAAATCTCCCACAAATTGTGATGTAAATCTTGCGGAAAGCCTTTTTTAGACACGCTTTCGTTTCTTAATCCCTGGAAAACAGATCCCTTGTATAAACCTTTTTCTTCACATCGTCCAGGACCTTGTCATAACGGTTCGCCAGAATACACAGGCTTTTTTCTTTAAACTCTTCCAGATTATTTACAACCTTGCTGCCAAAAAATGTGGAACCGTTTTCCAAATTGGGCTCATAGATGATGACAGTGGCGCCTTTTGCCTTGATCCGTTTCATAACACCCTGAATGCTGCTTTGCCGGAAATTATCGGAATTACTCTTCATAGTGAGGCGGTAGACGCCGATAACCACTTCTTTTTCCAGGCTTGACTGATAAAGGTTGTCCTCATTGTAGTTGTAATAGCCGGCTTTTTGCAGTACCTGATCAGCAATAAAATCCTTTCGGGTACGGTTGCTTTCCACGATTGCGGACATCATATTCTGAGGAACGTCGTTGTAATTGGCAAGAAGCTGTTTGGTGTCCTTAGGCAGGCAGTAGCCGCCGTAGCCAAAGGAAGGATTATTGTAATGAGTTCCGATCCGGGGATCCAGACAGACTCCATTGATAATATCGCGGGTGTTCAGCCCCTTCATTTCCGCGTAAGTATCCAGCTCATTAAAATAGGAAACACGAAGTGCCAGATAGGTGTTGGCAAAAAGTTTTACAGCTTCTGCTTCCGTATATCCCATGAACAAGGTGTCGATATTTTCTTTAAGAGCACCCTCCTGAAGGAGTGCTGCAAAAGTATGAGCTGCTTCTCTGGTGTGTTCATCACAGGAGACAATGATCCTGCTTGGGTAAAGATTGTCGTACAGGGCCTTGGACTCTCGGAGAAATTCCGGGCTGAAAATAATATTGTTATTGTGAAGCTTCTTTCGGATAGATTCTGTGTAGCCTACAGGAATCGTAGATTTGATCACAATTGTGGCAGCAGGATTCACCCTTGTGACCAGGCTTAGTACAGCTTCAACAGCGGAAGTGTCGAAATGATTTTTCCTGCTGTCATAGTTGGTGGGGGTGGCCACTACCACAAAATCAGCCTCTGCGTAGGCGGATTCTCCGTCTGAGGTGGCCGTAAGATCCAGTTCCTTTTCCGACAGGTATTTTTCGATATATTCATCTTGGATTGGAGATTTCTTCTGGTTTATCAAAGCAATCTTCTCCGGAATTATGTCAACTGCAACAACATGATTATGCTGAGCCAGCAGTACAGAAATAGAAAGCCCTACATATCCGGTACCTGCGACTGCAATAGATTTATTCATGGTAAGTTCCTTTCTTAAAAAAGTGTGAAATCGGGAAAAAAGAGTTTAAATTTTCACAGTTTGTGCTACAATATATAACACTAATGATGAACCGTTCATGCACAATTTTTATAAATAATAACATGACAGACTGGAAAATACAACGCCTTGGGAACTTTTTGGAATATGCAGATTACAGAACGTTACCAGTGAACAGTAATACAGAACTGACTTTTAAACAGTCTCTGATGAATGGAGGAACAGAATATGTGTACAGCAGCAACCTATAAAACAAAGGATTTCTATTTTGGAAGAACTCTGGATTATGAGATTTCCTATGGAGACCAGGTAGTGATCACGCCTAGAAATTATGTATTTGACTTAAGAGAAGGCGGTCAGCTGAAAAATCATTATGCCATGATCGGAATGGCATGTGTTATGGAGAACTATCCTCTGTATTATGATGCGGTCAATGAGAAAGGTCTTGGAATCGCCGGCCTTAATTTCGTTGGAAATGCCAGCTACAAGAAGCCTGTAGAGGGGAAAGACAATATCACTCAGTTCGAACTGATCCCATGGATTCTGGGAAAATGTGCTACAGTGAAAGAAGCACGCCAGCTTCTTAAGAATATGAACCTGATTGACACCCCATTTCTTCCTGATCTGCCAGTTGCGCAGCTGCACTGGATTATTGCGGACAAAGAGGAATGTATTACCCTGGAGTCGTTGGAAGAGGGAATGAAAATATATGATAATCCAGTAGGTGTCCTCACAAACAATCCGCCCTTTAACTATCAGATGTTTAATCTGAACAATTATATGCAGCTGGCTGTGGAAAACCGCAGTAACACGTTTTCAGAAAATCTGGAACTGAATCAGTACAGCCGGGGAATGGGTGGCATGGGACTGCCGGGAGATCTCTCCTCCCAGTCAAGATTTGTGCGGGTGGCCTTTGTAAAAATGAACTCTCTGTCCGGGGATTCAGAAGAAGAAAGTGTAAGCCAGTTTTTCCACATTCTTGGCAGCGTAGACCAGCAGAGAGGCTGCTGCAAGCTGGGAGAAGACAAGTATGAGATTACGCTATATACTTCCTGCTGTAATACAGATAAGGGAATCTATTATTATAATACTTACGACAATCACCAGATCAGTGCTGTGGATATGTACAAGGCGGATTTGGATGGTGAGAAGCTTTATACCTATGCGCCCATAAAAGGGGAACAGATCAGAATGCAAAATTAGCTTTCGTTTCGAAATAAATGTTTCAAAAAACTACCATGTTCCAGAAAGAATGTTCGATTCTTATTGCAAAATTTTAATTTAGTGCTATAATGAACTATCATAGATTCAGATGGCGAATTCATATGAGTTCGCCATTTTCTATAGAATAAATCTGGCACTCATATTAAAGGAGTGCTAACAATACAAGGAGGAAACATGTATGATTACAATACCAGTTTATGAACTTCTTCTTTTACCGGAAGTTACATTTTTCTTTAAAAAAGATATGTTTCCGGAAGGCAGAATTAAAGAACAGAATATCGGAGAAGAAATTCTCTTCGTTTTACAGAAGAAAGAAATAGCCCCAGAGGAAATTTCCATGGAAAATATTTTTCCAGTGGGCGTGATGGGAATCATTGAGAATATAGACGAGGAAGGCAGCGTCAAGATTACTACCAGAAGAAGAGTGCAGGTGACTCATGTAGAATATACTGACAGCATGGTTCAGGCAGAAGCGGTAGATCTTCCGGATATCCAGGATATCTCCCCGGAAGAAGAAAAGGAGAAATTTGATAAGATCAAGAAAGAACTGATGGATTTTGCAAAAGGCTTTCAGTTGGGCGTCTGGGTACGCAGCATGATCTACCATTGGAAAAGCTATCCGGAAGCCGTCAGTGCCCTGGCTGGTTACATGAGCCTTTCCTGGGAAGAAAAATACCATATGATCGAGGTGGATTCCAGGAAAGAACGCATGCATCTGATGGAAGAGGCTGTCTATGAGCTGATGGAGATTTTCCGTGTCAGTGAGGAAGCTGAGACTGCGCAGAAGAACTCCAATGAGAAAGTTTACCGGGAGTCCGCTATCCGGAAGCAGATCGAATTTCTTCAGCAGCAGCTGGACGAAATGCATCCGGAGAATATTTCTGATGTGCGCCGTTTCCAGAAGAAAATCCAGGAATCCGGCATGAATGAGGAAGCACGCAAAGAAGCTGAAAAGGTGCTGAACCGCATGAAGCAGGAAGGAAAAGACAGCCATGAGTATGGTATGCTGTATGATTATCTGGACTTTGCTACAAGTCTTTCCTGGAAGACAGAGGAACCTGCTGAAATTGATTTGAACGAGGCAGAAGAAATCCTGAATGAAGACCATTATGGGTTGAAAAAAGTAAAAGAGCGAATTATCCAGCAGCTTGCTGTTATGGCTCTTAATAAGAAACAGTCTGGTTCCATTTTATTGTTTGTAGGTGCGCCTGGAACTGGAAAAACCAGTATCGGACAGAGTATTGCCCGTGCGCTTCACCGTAAATACGTGCGTATCAGTCTTGGTGGAATCCGTGATGAAGCGGAAATTCGAGGACACAGAAGAACCTACATAGGTGCTATGCCAGGCAGGATTATGGAAGGAATGAAGAGAAGCGGAGCTGCAAATCCGGTTATGGTACTGGATGAGGTGGACAAGCTCGCCAAAGATTACGGCGGTGATCCGGCAAGTGCTCTTCTGGAAGTGCTGGATCCGGAGCAGAACGGAAGCTTTACAGACCATTATATGAATGTTCCTTATGATCTTTCCAATGTGCTTTTTGTGTGTACAGCCAATTCCACCGATACCATTCCTGAGCCATTGCTCAATCGTATGGAAGTAATCCAGTTTCCTGGATATACTGCAGTAGAGAAGTTTCAGATCGCGAGACGTCATCTTTTGCCGAAAGCAATGAAGAGCATGGGAATCAAAGCCCAGAATCTGAAGGTGACAGATGAGGCAATCCGCCGCATTATTGAAGAGTATACAGCGGAGGCTGGTGTCCGCGGACTGAAGAAGCAGATGGATGTGTTATGCAGATATGCAGCTGTGAAGCTGGTAAAGGGTGAGCAGAAGAGCATTACGGTAAGTGAGAAGCGTGTAGCAGAATTTTTGGGACATGGAATTCATCATGAGAAGATTCTGGAAAACCCAGTGCCTGGAGTTGTAACCGGTCTTGCCTGGACCAGTGCTGGTGGAGAAATTCTTTTTATCGAAACTTCTTTTACAAAAGGCGATGGAAAGGTGATCATTACCGGACAGCTTGGAGATGTGATGAAAGAGTCCGCCCAGATTGCCATTACTCTTGTGAAGTCCCTCTATCCGGAATTTGCAGATAAATTCAAGGAAAATGATCTTCACATCCATGTGCCGGCAGGAGCAGTTCCCAAGGATGGCCCATCAGCAGGCATCACGCTGGTAACTGCATTATCCTCTCTGGTGACAGGAAAGCCTGCACCAGCAGAAATAGCAATGACAGGAGAAGTTTCCCTTCGCGGCGGTGTTATGCCTATTGGCGGATTGCCGGAGAAGCTGATGGCTGCCCAAAGAGCTGGCGTAAAGCATGTGTTTATTCCATATGAGAATATGGATGATCTTGATGATGTGGCCGATGAGGTAAAAGAGAAGCTTGAGATTACACCAGTTAAGACCGTGCAGGAGGTTCTGGATTACTGTTTACAGCCTGCACGGTAACAGGCTCTGGAAAAGCTGCTGATATAATAATTTTTTTACCAAAACATATTTTCATGTTCAAAGAGAGAATTAACAATTAAAATTACAAAAACTATAAGAAGTATGTTATAATAAGTGTACTAAATGAAACAACTGCAAAGACAGAAGTGCAGTGCATGGAAGCTGTTACAGAGTATGAGGCTTTCATTACAGATCAGATTATAACCCAGACAGAAAGTTGGAGGAAAAGTTATGAAGAAAGGTAAATTATTAGCTACGCTGCTCTGCAGCGCATCAATGGTTATGGGAAGCTTGGTTCCCACGGTACCGGCTATGGCAGATGCTATGAAGGTTGTTACACTTGGCGCAGATCTTTCAGATGAGCAGAAGAACACCATGCTGAAATATTTTAAAGTAGATTCCAGCCAGGCACAGATTATCTACGTTACCAATCAGGATGAGAGGGATCACTTAAGTTCCTATGTTCCGCTGGAGCAGATTGGTACAAGAACAGTGAGCTGTGCTTATGTGAAGCCTACCACATCCGGTGGTATCAAGGTTCGTACCGCCAATTTGAACTGGGTTACCTGCAATATGATCGCAAGTTCCCTTTCCACATCTGGTGTTACCAACTGTGAGGTTGTTGCTGCCTGCCCGTTTGAAGTATCCGGTACAGGAGCACTGACCGGTATCCAGATGGCATATGAGACTGCCAGTGGACAGAAACTTGATGAGACCAAGAAGAAGCTTGCTACTGAGGAGATGGTAGTTACAGGTAATCTTGCTGATTCTGTAGGAAAGAATGACGCTACCACTGTTATCAACCAGGCGAAAATGCAGGTTATTGCAGACAATGTTCAGAATGCAGACGATATCTACAATATTGTTGTAAATATCTCCAATAATAACAATGTAACTCTTACAGATGATGAGATTAATACCATCGTAAACCTGCTTCAGCAGATTTCCCAGCAGGACTATGATTACTCTGAGATGCAGGAAACTCTGGAGCGTGTAAATGACAATGTAACAGGAAAGGCAGAGGAGAGCAGTGATTCATCAGATGATGAGGACAGTATTGTGGATAATGTAGACCAGAGTGCTCTTGGTGACAATGTTATCGAGAGTTCTACAGAGGATCCGGGACTTGCTGAGGAGACTGGAGCTGCAGACGAATCCGGTGAAGAATCCTGGGAAGAATTTCCGGCTTCTGATGATTCCAGCGAGAACACAGATGGAAGTACAGATGAGTCAGCTGATGGTGACATCAGTGAAGTTGGCGGAACAGATACTGGTGATGGCAGTGATTCTTCCGCAGAGATCACAGATATATCCCAGCTGAATACAGATTTCCTTGGCGATGATGCGAAAGCGAAATTTGAAAAAGCGAAGACCTTCTGTCAAGGAGAGTACAGCGGTGATGAGGATGCTCTTTACGAAGTAATGGGAGATGATGCTGCAGTTACTGTAACACTTGATTCCGACACAGCCAACAAGCTTTCCATCAAGGTTCTTCAGAAATACCTTGGTATCCTTGGAAATGGTGCTGTTTCCTATCAGGAGGATGGAACTGAGAAATACATTACACCAGAACTGAATATGCTGGATAAAGAGATGAAGAAACTTTTCGGCATTGATGTGATCGATGATGGTGAGTCTTCTGAGGATATTGATGTTCTTGGCGATGCAGTATCTTCTGATGATAAAGATACCCTGTATAAAGATACTATGAAGTTCTTTGAGAAACTTTATGGTGAGAGTTCAGAATCCAGTGATTCAGCTGACGGCTCTGAAAATGTGACAACAGATGAAAGTGCTACAGATGAAGTAGGCGATGAGTCTTATGACGAGACTATTGATGAAGAGTCCTACGAAGAATAACAGACCTGAATTCGGAAGAATACTGTTGAATAGTATGTGTTGATGCTCCAGGAGATGACATGTCTGCTGGTGGAAAAGGTACAGAAACTGATATCCAGTGGGATATTGGGGACTGTACCTTTTTTTGCAGAAAATAACTGTCCTCTTAAAAATAATCAAAACTGTCTATTGAAGACATACCAGTATCTCGCTATGATAAGTGCTAATTAGATACTGCAGTATAAAAAGCAGTGATTAAACAGGAAACATTGGAGCTTGTTTGAGAAATCATTCCTGCAACTTGTGAGGCACATCTTGCAGAATGTTTTTTCAATATGTACCAGGTTTCCGGGAAAGAGAGAGAAACCTATGAACAAACAGAATTCTACCATTATGAAACTTGCAGAGACTGCACTTCTTGCAGCACTTTGCTATGTATCTTTTACATTTTTGCAGATTAAGATTCCGGTACCGGGTGGAGATGCTACTTCTCTTCACATCGGAAATACCTTCTGCGTGCTTGGAGCTCTGCTTCTTGGCGGTTGGTACGGCGGTCTTGCAGGTTCTATTGGAATGACTATCGCAGACCTTATGGATCCGGTTTATATTACAGGAGCACCCAAGACCTTTGTACTGAAGCTTTGCATCGGTCTTATAACAGGCCTTGTAGCCCACAAGATTGCAAAGATCAATGAGACGAACGACAAGAAATACGTATTCAAATGGAGTCTGATCGCTTCCATTGCAGGTCTTGCTTTTAATGTGATCGCAGATCCCATCGTTGGCTATTTCTACAAACAGTACATTCTTGGTCAGCCCCAGGAAGTAGCGAGCATCCTTGCGAAATTAAGCGCCGGTGCTACATTTGTAAATGCAATTGTATCTACAATCCTGGTTGTGATTATTTACAATGCAGTTCGTCCGGCTCTTATTAAGGCAAATCTGATTCACGTACATGTAGCTGCAGCGAATGCGAAATAAGAAGAAAATAACCTTCTGGAAAAGTCAGAATATGAGATAAGTGAAAGCTCTGGAATGTCTGAACCGTGTACCGCCATTGAAAGTCAGATTTAGAATCTGACGATAGGAAGCGAGTTCAGGCAGTCCGGAGTTTTTTTGTGTTGTTAATGAGACTGAGATGTCTGTTAAAAAAAGAAGATGAATGGCTGGCAGTTTATAAAATTTTAAGATTAGTGAAATTTTTATGACTTTTTCTCAGAACCCCTGGAAACACTGGCAAATTGAGAAATTGTGTGCTACAATGTTACCTAAATCGCAAAAGCAAAGGAGTAGTGCTATGAGTCTGGCAGTAGTAACCCTGAAAAAGGGAGAAGGACGTCTTTTGAAATCCGGCGGAATGTGGATTTTTGATAATGAAGTAGCTTCTATTATGGGAAGCTTTGTAAATGGAGATATTGTACTGGTTCATGATTTTGACGGATATCCTCTGGGAAGAGGATTTATCAATACGAATTCCAGGATTGTGGTACGTCTTCTTTCAAGAGATGAGAATACTGTGATCAATGAGGAATTTTTTGAGAAAAGAGTGCGGGATGCATGGGAGTATCGTAAGAAAGTAACGGATACTTCAAGCTGTCGCGTGATCTTCGGAGAGGCAGATTTTCTGCCGGGTTTTATTGTGGACAAGTTTTCTGATGTGCTGGTGGTACAGTCCCTTGCACTTGGAATCGACCGTTATAAAGAGATGCTGGTGGAACTTCTGAAGAAAGTTCTGGCAGAGGATGGTATCCGGATCTGCGGCGTTTACGAGAGAAGTGACGTGAAAGTACGTAAGCAGGAGGGAATGGAGCCATATAAGGGCTTTATTGGTGAAGAGTTCCCTACCTTGGTTGAAATTGTGGAAAATGGTGTAAAATATCAGGTGGATGTAAAAGACGGTCAGAAGACAGGATTTTTCCTGGATCAGAAATACAATCGTCTGGCAATCCAGAAGCTTTGCAGGAATGCCAGAGTTCTGGACTGTTTTACCCATACTGGTTCTTTTGCTTTAAATGCAGGATATGCAGGAGCGAAAGAAGTAACTGGTGTGGATGCTTCACAGCTTGCAGTTGATCAGGCTACAGCCAATGCAGCTTTAAACGGACTTTCTGATTCTGTAAAATTTATCTGTGAGGACGTCTTCGATCTTCTTCCGAAACTGGAAGAGAAAGGCGAGAAATATGACGTGGTAATTCTGGATCCACCTGCATTTACCAAGTCAAGAAGCTCTGTTAAGAATGCAGTGAAAGGCTATCGTGAGATCAATCTTCGTGCCATGAAGCTGGTGAAAGACGGCGGTTTCCTTGCAACCTGTTCCTGTTCACATTTTATGGATTACCAGCTTTTTACCCAGACCATCGGGCAGGCTGCCAGAAATGTGCATAAACGTCTCCGTCAGGTAGAATATCGCACCCAGGCACCAGATCATCCGATCTTATGGTCTGCTGATGAATCTTATTATCTGAAATTTTACATTTTTCAAGTCTGCAGCGACAGATAGGAAAAGACGGAATGATTGCTGGTTGTTTTGTGAACCATAATAGTGAATGTACAGAATCAGGGATAGGGAAATAATATAATAACAAAAGAGCGACAGAAACTTATTCCAGGAAGATAAGTTCACAAGAAAGAAGGTATTTTATTGAAAGAAAAATTTATGAGATTTATGCAGGGACGCAACGGAGTGGATCAGTTTGCAAGATTCACTATGGGAGTAGCACTGGCTGCTATTGTGCTCACCTTATTTACTGGGACCAGAAGTGGAATCGGCGCATTTCTGGATCTGTTTGGGATGGCTGCCATTGTTTATACTTATTTCAGGATTTTTTCAAAAAATATTTCCAAACGTTATCAGGAGAATCAGAAGTATCTTCAGATGACAGATAAGTTAAGAGCCCGTTTCCAGAAAGAGAAGCGAATGATGAGCCAGCGCAAGGACTATCATATTTACAGCTGCCCTGGCTGCGGTCAGAAAATCCGTATTCCCAGAGGCGGATTTAAGAAAGTGGAGATTGAATGTCCCAAGTGTCATACCAAATTTATAAAGAGGCGCTGATATGTTTGGATATATTGTAATGAACAAGCCGGAGATCAAGATGAAGGATTTTGACATGTACAGAACCTTTTACTGCGGACTCTGCAGGGAACTGCGTGAGAAATACGGGATATCCGGCCAGATTACATTAAGCTATGATATGACTTTTGTGATCATGCTTCTTTCCGGCCTTTATGAGCCAAAGACGTACAAGGGCACTACCAGATGCATTCTTCATCCTGTGAGAAAACAGCCAGTTCGAAAGAATGTGATGACAGAATACTGTGCAGACATGAATATACTTTTAACTTATTATAAATGTCTGGATGACTGGAACGATGACAGAAAATATGTGAAGCTTGGTTACGCCAGGCTTCTCGAGGGGAAAAATAACCGTCTGTTAAAACTTTATCCAGATAAGGCGAAGCGGATCGTCGAACTTCTGGATGAGCTTTCCGCTTTGGAGAAACAGGGAGAGACAGATATAGACAGAATGTCCGGGATTTTTGGGCATATTATGGAGGAGATTCTTGCTTACAGGCAGGATGAGTGGGAGAAAAGCCTTCGAAGAATTGGCTTTTATCTTGGCAAATTCATCTATCTTCTGGATGCATATGATGATGTGGAAGAAGATGTGAAAAATAAAGATTACAATCCTTTCGCAGAAAAATATACAATGGAAGGGTTTGAAGGGGAAGTACGCCAGATCCTTATGATGATGATGGCAGAAACCTGCAGAGAATTCGAGAAGCTTCCTATTATTAAATATGGGGATATTCTTCGGAACATTTTATATTCCGGTGTGTGGTGCCGCTTCGAGGAAGTGAGCAGGAAACGCAGGGAAGAACGGGAGAAAGAACATGTTGGATCCATATAGCGTACTGGGAGTTTCCAGAAATGCAACAGATGAAGAAATAAAGAAGGCATACAGAAAGTTAAGCCGGAAGTACCATCCGGATGCGAATATTAACAATCCGAACAAGGATCAGGCAGAAGAGAAGTTTAAGGAAGTACAGCAGGCATATGAGCAGATCATGAGAGAACGCGAGTATGGAAGCAGTGGTGGATCTTCCGGCGGATACGGTGGTTATGGATATGGAGGATTTGGCGGCTTTGGAGGACAGCAGCGCCAGAGCACTTATGAAGATGAGGAAAGTGTGCGCAGACGTGCAGCAGCTAATTTTGTTCAGAGCGGACATTATCAGGAGGCTATGAATGTGTTGAATTCCCTTTCCCAGAAGAATGGAGAGTGGTATTATATTTCCTCCATGGCGAACATGGGAATGGGGAATAATGTAAAAGCGCTGGAGCATATTCGTGAAGCTGTGCGCCAGGAGCCGAATAATCAGCAGTACCGTATGCTCCTGAACCGGATGGAAGGTGGCGGAAGCTGGTATGAGACACAGCAGGGACCGTTTGGAGGAATGCCAGTGGCAGGGGATGATATGTGCCTGAAGCTTTGTCTGGCGAATGCGCTTTGCGGAATGTGCTGTCCGGGAAGCGGAGTGCTGTGCTGTTGATAAAGTAGAAGTTTATGATACTGTACCGTGGAGAAGGATGCCATTGTACAGTATTCTTTTTTGAGGTGTTTTGATGTTACCAGAGAACAGTAACCTTTGAATGACAGATTTTGTTAAAAATCAATTGACAAGAAAACTCGCACGTATTAAACTGTTAAAGCGTGAAATAGATATAGATACCGCAGACGTGAAGCATCTGACGTTCGTATGGGATAATACAGCTTTTGGGGGCTGCATGACCATTTGTGGGGATTGTGCATCTGGCGTGCGGTAGTATAGGAGGAATCAGATAATGAGTATTCGTATTGGTATCCTGGGATATGGTAACCTGGGACGTGGCGTAGAATGTGCGATCAAACACAATCCTGATATGGAACTGGTGGGAGTTTTTACCCGTCGTGCTCCTGAAAGTGTTAAAATTCTGACAGAGACAGCGAAGGTATATTCTGTAGATGATGCTGAGAAGATGAAAGACCAGATTGATGTTATGATTCTTTGCGGCGGAAGTGCTACTGATCTGCCGGAGCAGACACCTAAGTATGCCCAGTGGTTCAATGTGGTAGACAGCTTTGATACCCATAAGAGAATCCCGGAACATTTTGCAAATGTGGACAAAGCAGCTTCTGAGAGCGGTCATGTTGGAATTATTTCTGTAGGCTGGGATCCGGGAATGTTTTCTCTGAACCGCATGTATGCAAATGCAATCCTGACAAACGGCAAGGATTACACATTCTGGGGAAAAGGCGTAAGTCAGGGACATTCTGATGCAATCCGCCGTATCAAAGGAGTAAAAGACGGCAAACAGTACACCATCCCAGTTGAGTCTGCTCTGGAAGCAGTAAGAAGCGGAAAGAATCCGGAGCTTACTACAAGAGAGAAACATACCAGAGAGTGTTTCGTAGTAGCTGAAGAAGGCGCTGATCTTGCAAGGATTGAGAATGAGATCAAGACTATGCCGAACTACTTTGATGAATACGATACCACAGTACATTTTATTTCCGAAGAGGAACTGAAACGTGACCACAGCGGAATTCCGCACGGTGGATTTGTAATCCGCACAGGCAAGACAGGCTGGAACGATGAGAACAGCCATGTGATCGAATATAGCCTGAAACTGGATTCCAATCCGGAATTTACTTCTTCTGTAATCATTGCATATGCAAGAGCTGCATACCGCATGAACCAGGAAGGACAGAATGGCTGCAAGACGGTATTTGATGTAGCACCTGCTTACTTAAGCGCTCTGAGCGGAGAAGAATTAAGAAAACATCTGTTATAATTACTTTATAACAGAAATATTACAGAATTTATAAAAGGACAGTTCTTTCACATTGTGTGGGGCTGTTCTTTTTTTATGGAAAATACCTTTGAAAACATTGCTTTTAAAGAGAAAATAATACGAAAATATTGTGAAAACTTTACAGAGTTTTACTTTCGGGTTGACGATAGATGGAAACTGTAATATAATGAGCTACATAAAGCTGTAACAACTTTGTAAAAACTTGAAGATGATAATAACAGGGGTTGTGTTTGCTGGACAGCAGTATTACCTGTGGACAGCAACAGATTAATTAAAAAGGAAGGTAAGTATGCAAAACAAATGTAAAAAATTCAGACTTTGGAGTATCCTGCTGCTGGTAATGCTTATGGCAGCCGGTTTTACATGCCAGAGTACATCAAGAGATGTACAGGCTGCCACGAAGAATGGATTCCGTACAGTAAAAGGGAAAACATACTACTATAAAAACGGCAAGAAAGTCAAAGGATGGCTTACCCTGAACGGTAAGAAATATTATTTTAATAAATCTACCGGTGTTCAGGTGAAAGGCTGGGTGAAAGATAAAAAGGGCAGAAAGCGTTATTTCACAAGCAAAGCAGGTGTTATGGTAACTGGATGGCTTTCCAATTCCAAGGGACAGCGCCGTTACTTTGCACCGTCAACCGGATACATGAAGAAAAAGTGGCTGAAGCTTGGCGGAAAGACCTATTACCTTTACGCGAAATCAGGCGTTGCAGCTACCGGTTTTGTAAAGGACAGCAAAGGAAATATCCGCTATTTTTCCAAAACGGGAATTATGGCCACAGGCTGGCTGACTAGCTCATCAGGAGTGAAGCGGTATTTTGACACTACATCGAAAACTGCTACCAATGGAATCATGGCAGTTGGATTTAAGACGATCAATAATGTTACCTATTATTTCTACAGCGGCTCCGGAGCTATGGCGACCGGCTGGGTGGAGAATACAGACAAGGGTACAAAGTACTATTTTGATCCTACTACAGGCGCGATGTACACAGGCACACAGACTATTGATGGCGTTACATATACATTTTCCAGTACTGGTGTATGCCAGGGAGAGAAGAAGGATGATCCTTCTCCGAATGGAAATACAGGAAATAAGACCATCAAGAATTATCTTGCAGGAGCACTTTTACCTGTTGGAAAAGCACTTTACGTATGGGGCGGTGGATGGAATGATTCTACAAGAAAGGGCCTCAGCGATACCATGACCAGCTGGTATAATAAATGGTCAGCGAATCCATCCAGTTATGATTACAATAATTACCGTGATCTTTCTACTTCCAATCGTGCGAAAGGATTTGACTGTTCAGGCTTTGTAGGCTGGTCTGCTTATCAGGTAATGCAGACACAGTCCGGTGTAGGATATGGATACACAGTGGTTTCAGGTGAAATTGGAAGCTATTACAAGGGGAAAGGCTGGGGCTCAATCGTAAATCAGTCTTATCTGTCACAGAATGGCTGGGAACTGAAGCCTGGCGATATCGGATACAACGATGGTCATACATGGATCGTTCTTGGACAGTGCAGTGATAAGAGTGTTGTTATCATTCATTCCACTCCGCAGGCAGGTGTCCAGATTTCTGGAACTACCACACCTACAGGAAGCTATTCCAGTGAGGCGGCAGCCCTTGCGAAGAAATATATGTCCTTGTATTCCGGATACAGCATCTTCAACTATCATCCATCCGTTGGAAACTATATCCGAAATGGAAACTATCTGAGATGGAATGGAGATACACTTTCTGATCCGGATGGTTATTACAATATGACAGCAGACCAGATTCTGTACGATCTGTTTGGAAAATAATGGTTAAGTAATATACAAGAGAGAATCAGTGAAAATACTGGTTCTCTTTTTATGTAACAGCGGAAATCTTTGAATTCCCCCTCTGTTGCACAAACACGCTCTGTGTTCTCTTATTTAGACAAATGTATTACGAAATGTTACAAAGTTTTAAAATTTATTGCGATTTAGGGTTGAAATCTTTGCGAGAGTGTGCTAATATGTAGCAAGATTGAATGAAATGTTGCAAACATATTACAAATTGAGCTTTTTAGATTATCAAAAAGATTAACGAGGGTGATGAAACATGAAGAAAAGAATTGTATGTCTGACACTGGCAATTTTAATGTGCGGCTCACAGGTTGTAAGCGTAATGGCTGACCGTGAGAGCGATTTAAGAGAAGAGCAGGCCTGGACAAGCCAGCAGCTGGATGCTACATACGCACGCATGAGTGCCCTGTGGGATCAGAAGCAGCAGCTTGAGAGCCAGATCGAATCTTTGAATTCTGATCTTGTAAATGTAATGGTTTCCATTCAGACTCTTGAAAGTGATATCGCTTCCAAGGAAGCAGAAATTGAGAAAACACAGGGTGACCTGACCAAGGCTCAGAATGCCAAGGATAAACAGTACGGCGCCATGAAGAAACGTATTCAGTATCTTTATGAAAAAGGTGGAAACAATGCATGGTTCCAGATGATGTTAAATGCAGATAACCTTGCAGACCTTCTTACCAGAGCTGAGTATACACAGCAGATGTATGAGCAGGACAGAGAGAGCCTTCAGAAATATGCAAGAACGATTGAGGAGGTTCAGAAATTAGAAGATCAGTATGAGCAGGAGAAAGCTGATTTTGAGACCATGAAGGAAGAATATGAGGCTCAGCAGTCTAACCTTCAGTATCAGTTGGATGTAACCCGTGCGAACAGTGCTGATTGCGAGAATGAGATCGCATACGCACAGCAGCAGGCTACTGAGTATGCGAACCTTCTGGAACAGCAGCAGGCAGAAATTGAGCAGCTTGAGGCAGAACGTATTGCAGCAGAAGAAGAGGCAAGACGTCAGGCAGAGGCAGAGGCCGCAGCAGCTGCAGCAGCACAGGAAGCAGCTCAGAACGGAGATAATTCCTCAGAAGATGTTCAGTATGATGAAGATGGAAATGTTGTAAGTGGTTCTTCTGATGGATCTTCTGATTATGAATACGATGAGTATGGTAATGTAATTGATACTGACAATACAGTTGATTACAATTCCGAGGCAAGCAGCTCCGACAGTTCCTCAGATAGTTCTTCTGACAGTTCATCAGCCAGCAGTTCTTCAGGTTCCGGCTCTTCTGTTGTATCCTATGCAACACAGTTTGTTGGAAACCCATATGTATGGGGTGGAACAAGCCTTACCAGTGGTGCTGACTGCTCTGGCTTTGTGCAGAGTGTATATGCAAACTTTGGCGTAAGTCTTCCAAGAACATCTTATGAGCAGCAGAATGCCGGATATGAAGTATCCTATGCGGATGCTCAGCCAGGCGACCTGATCTGCTATGGCGGACATGTTGCAATTTATATGGGAAATGGACAGATTGTCCATGCATCCAATGCCAGAGATGGCATCAAGGTCAGCGATAATGCTGCATACAGAACGATTACTTCTGTAAGACGTCTTGTGTAATCTGAATAAATGAATTTGTGAGCCCTTTCCGGAGATGAAAATCCGGAAGGGGCTTTTTACTGAAAATAATGTGGAAAAGCAAAGAAAAAAGAAGTATAGTAAGAATAAAAGTATTGTCTGAAAATCGTAACATAAATATTTCGTATAGCCAGATGAGAGGTGGAGAAAAATGCTTAGCCATTATCAGATGAAGGAAATTCCATATTTAAGAATATTAGGAAGAACGAATGGCAGTCTGGAACCGGTAACACTATTTTGGACCGCTTCCGGAATTGAACTGAATGTAAAAGCAACAGAAATATGGGTGAAAATCCGCTCCGATTATGATGTTTTTGAGCCATGGGTGGATGTGATCGTAGACGGCGTATTGTCCCAACGGCTTATGGTAAATAAGGGAGAACAGGAAATCTGTCTTTTCCGTAATATGGAAAGGGATAAGGTAAGAAATGTAAAGCTTCTTCGTGATACCCCTGCGTTTCCCACAGATGAAAAAACATTGCTTCAGCTTCTGGAGGTTGAAACTGACGGTGAGTTTTTACCTCTTGAAACACCAAAGCTCAGATTGGAGGTAATAGGGGACAGCATTACCTCTGGTGAGGGCGGCAGCGGTGCAGGAGAAGAAATGACATGGAATTCCTTTTGCTTCAATGCCGTGGATAATTATGCATATATGGCAGCAAAAGAACTGGGCGCGGTGTACAATTGCATCAGTCAGAGCGGCTGGGGCGTTTTCTGTTCCTGGGAAGGCAATGAGCAGCAGGCAATCCCGCTATATTATGAGCAGGTGTGCGGTCTTTTAAATGGAGAAAGAAACAAACAACTGGGTGCTATGGAAAAATGGGATTTCCAGAAGTTTCAGCCTGATGTGATCGTAGTGAATCTGGGGACAAACGACAGCAGCGGCACGAAGAATATGGACAGAGTTGGAAAGGCTGTGGAAGACTTTTTGAGAAAACTGCGCGTATGTAATCCGGAAAGCTATATTCTGTGGTGTTATGGAATGCTTGGAGCTGAGATTTTGCCTACGCTTGAGAAAGCGGTGGGGAATTATAAAAGAAAAACAGGGGATGAGCGCGTGGAATTTGTGAAGCTTCCGGATACACAGGAAGGAGAATTTGGATCAAGGCAGCACCCTGGGCACAGATCTCATGAAAAAACAGCGAAAATCCTGATGGAGAAGATTCTGGAGAAGCTGACGCTGCTGTTCACGCCGTGACAGCACCATCAGGTTGATAAAAAAATAACAAAAAATCCTTTCAAATGGTTGACAAAGACAGTGACCGGTGGTAATATGATGTCAGTATAATTCCATAGTGAACATATTAAGTGCTGACAGCTATAAGCTGGCAGAAAGAGGGAATCAGGTGAGAAACCTGAGCGATCCGGTCACTGTAACAGAGGAGCGAATCTCATAGTCCATTGTGCTTGCGCATGAGAAGGAGAGAGGATGTGATGATCCTGGAGCCAGGAAACCTGCTTGGTATGGCGAGGTTAAACTTCCGATGAAAGTGTAACAACCAGTTTTGGGGAATCCGCAGCCCTGAGATGTTGTCCGCTTTTGTGAGTGGACATTTTTTATGGAATGATCGCCTGTTCAGAAGAATTATACAGATTAAATGGCAGGCGATACTACTTCGGATGAAACCGTTCCCTCCGCGTATATATGAACGGATCATATTCTACCCCGGAGTAGCATCGCTCCCTCTTAAATAATGATGATTCAGAAGCCGCATATGCGGTATTTTTTTTACACTTTTCCTGAGCCTGTTTGTAGAATTATTCCCGTAATCTCCTGCAGGGTGTGACGCACATCTTACAGAAAGCCTTTTTTAAACACGCTCTGGCCGTATTCTATTCCTGTAAGCGGGATTCTTTTTTTGCATTTGATTTTGGGGCATTACGAAATAGAATATAAAGAATATTTTGTTTTGAGCTGTATGAGATAAGGAGAGAAATATGGAGAAAAAATATTGGGAAGACAAAGAATACGCTTATTTCAGTCATAAGAAATGTGAGTATTTTCCATGCCATAAAGGAGCTGATCCAGAGGACTTTAACTGTCTGTTCTGCTATTGCCCGCTTTATGCCCTTGGAGACAAATGCGGCGGAAATTTCAAATATAATGAGAAGGGATTTAAAGATTGTACGAATTGTCAGCTCCCTCATAAGAAGAAAAACTACGGTTATGTGACAGGAAAATATCAGGAACTTGCTGCGATGATGCAGAAAGTAAGAGAAGCAGATCATAAAAATGAAAATGAGTAATCAAAGAAATAAGTATAAAAAACTCTCCGGAATATATACGAAGTTAAGCTTACGTATTTACATTTCTCGGAGAGTTTTTGCGTAATGCAAAATTCCATTGGAATTCTGCAAGCTGGATCCTTTTTATCGTATGCTTAACAGCATCTTTAATTTCGGAATCTGGTTGTTGAGAATCAGACCCTCTGGAAACATAGCATTATGAACGAAATCAGCGGCATAAGTGAAGTCTCCAATATGCTCTGTTCCATGACTGTCACTGGAAAGCACGATTGGAACCAGATACTTCCGGCAGCAGGACAGGATCTGCGCGCAGTTGGCATGGGTATCGCCCCGATATCCGTAAGGCGCCAGGGAAGCTTCGTTGATTTCAAGGATAACACCGTTTTCACTGGCAGATTTTACAACTGCGTCGTAATCTATGTCATACTGGGGATTATCAATGTGTCCTAGGATCTTTATAACCGGATTCTTCATTACGTTCAGAAAAGCAGCAGTATTTTCTTCCCTGGTCTTTGGCCGGAAATTCTGATAATGCATGCTGGCGATTGCGTAGTCCAGCTTATCAAGAAGCTCCTGTGGCAGATCTGTTTTTCCATCGGTATCCAGAATGTTCAGTTCAATTCCATATAATAATTCCACATCGAAACGCTTCCTGGGCGAATAGATCAGGCTTCGGAAATAAGAAGAAGTTCCGGCAGCCAGAGTGGCTGGTCCGTGGTCTGTGATTCCAAGAAGCTTCAGCCCTTTTTGGGAAGCTGCCTTTGCCATGTCACTGATGGTGCAGGTCGTGCCGTGTCCGCTGGCAATAGAATGTGTGTGTATATCAGAAAGATACATAAAATCATCTCCTAATCAAGATTACGTGAATATATGCAGCTGGTAATTTCACTATAAAAGTGTTTTAAAAAGCCATTTACAGTTAACTTTAGTATGCCAGAGGGCAAAAAACATGTCAATCATAAATAAGAAAAAACAGAGAAAACAAATAAAAACAACATTACAGTACAAGAAAAACCACACATCGCATGCAGAGAAGTGTTGCTTTTTGTTGACACTTGGAAATCAGAAAGGTATAATCAAATCAGAAAATAAAAACTCTTTATTCAGGAGGAGAAAATGGGATACACAGATAATATGTCTCCGGAAATGAAACAGAGAATTGTACAGGAGCTTGTGCCAGGCAAGCAGATTTCCCTGGCACATATCATTGCCAATCCGGATAAGATTCTTTACACCAAGCTGGGTCTTGATCCATCTCTGGATTACTCAAGAGCGGCCATTGGGATCATGACTGTAAGTCCGGCAGAAACTGCTATCATTATGGCAGATATTGCGATGAAATCATCTGGCGTTGAACTGGGGTTTGTTGATCGTTTCAGCGGAAGCCTGATCATCACAGGTACTGTGTCGGAAGTAGAAGCTTCTACTAGCGCAATTCTGGACTATGTGGGAAATAAACTGGGCTTTACTTTATGCCCCATTACAAGGACTTGACAGAATATGAGGAAACTTGTTCTGATCGGTCGCAGCGAGGCTGGAAAAACTACTTTGACCCAGGCCCTGCGTGGTGAAAAAATACATTATCATAAAACACAATATGTAAATAATTTTGATGTGATCGTAGATACGCCAGGAGAGTATGCCCAGACGAAAGGTCTGGGACACGCCCTGGCGTTGTATACATATGAATCAGATGTGGTAGGGCTGCTGGTATCTGCCACGGAACCGTATTGCCTTTTTCCACCTTGCATTACCTGTATGGCCAACCGTGAAGTAATTGGAATTGTTACCAAAATCCACAATCCGGATGCAAATGTAAAACTTGCCACGTCCTGGCTGGAGCTTGCCGGCTGTAAAAAAATCTTTTATGTAGACTCCAGGCAGCAGGAGGGCATTCCGGAGATTTTGGAATATCTTAGGGAAGATGGCGATGTAATGCCATGGGAAAAAGATGCCTCTGATCCTGTGAATTAGAAAATACCTGCCAAATGGGGAAAAACAGTAAAACCACGAAAAACAACATAGCAATCCAGAAAAAAATCCACATAAAACAACATAAAACAACGGAAAAACCTTGACTTATAATGTGGAATGGTGTAAACTTACAACATAACCTAAAAAGTAACAGGCTAGCTATGCCTAGCCATGATAAGTTACCCGGTGCGGTACTATAACTTACATAATCCACCGCACCTGAATGTGCTTAAGGAGGAAAAAAGCATGGTAAACGAATACGAAATCAAAAAACAGATTTGCGACATCGGAAGAAGAATCTATAACCGCAACATGGTTGCAGCAAATGATGGAAACATTTCTGTAAAACTGAATGACAACGAGTTCCTTTGCACACCTACTGGTGTATCCAAAGGTTTCATGACCCCAGAGTTCATCTGTAAAGTAGATGCCAAAGGAAATGTTCTTCAGGCTAACCCGGGATTCAAACCATCATCTGAGATCAAGATGCATATGAGAGTATATGAGAAGAGACCTGATGTAGGATCTGTTGTACATGCTCATCCAATTTATGCAACATCTTTTGCTATTGCCGGTATTCCGCTTACACAGCCAATCATGCCAGAGGCAGTTATCGCTCTTGGATGTGTTCCGATCGCTGAGTATGGTACACCTTCTACAATGGAGATTCCGGATAACCTTGAGAAATATCTTCCATATTTCGATGCAGTTCTTCTTGAGAACCACGGAGCTCTTACCTGGAGCACAGACCTGAACGCTGCATACATGAAGATGGAGTCCGTAGAATTCTATGCACAGCTTCTGTATCAGAGCAAACTTCTTGGAGGCCCGAAGGAATTTGATAAAGAGAACATTAAGAAACTTTATGAGATCCGTCGTAAATTCGGTATGCCTGGAAAACATCCGGCAAGCCTTTGCCAGAACAAAGATGGCATGAACTGCCATAACTGCGGTGGTGCATGTCACAACGAAGACTATAAACAGTTCCCAGGATATCAGTATGATTTCGTTGGCGGCAACTGCGATGCTCCGGCAGCAGATACAGCTAATGCAGATGCAGAGTTAGTAGCTAAGATCACCAAACAGGTTATGGCTCAGTTAGGACTGAAATAATCAGAAAATATAAAGGCCGCAGCTGTGAGAGAATCAGGCAGCTGCGGGCAATTGTTAAGGAGGAACAATCTCATGCCAATCAGCGAGAGCATGGTACAGGATATTGTACAGGAAGTTATGGCGAAAATGCAGATTGCAGACGCTCCGGCCGGTAAACATGGAATTTTCACAGATATGAACGAGGCCATTGAGGCTGCGAAAGCTTCCCAGAAGATCGTTCGGAAAATGTCCTTGGACCAGAGAGAAAAAATTATTACCTGCATTCGAAGAAAAACAAAAGAAAATGCAGAAATCCTTGCACGTATGGGTGTTGATGAGACCGGAATGGGAAATGTAGGAGATAAGATCCTGAAACATCATCTGGTAGCAGATAAGACCCCTGGTACAGAAGATCTCAGCACTACAGCATGGTCAGGCGACAGAGGACTTACTCTGATCGAGATGGGACCGTTTGGCGTAATCGGAGCAATCACTCCGTGTACGAACCCAAGTGAGACCATTCTGTGCAACACAATGGGTATGCTGGCAGGTGGAAATACAGTTGTATTTAATCCACATCCGGCAGCAATCAAAACCTCTATTTATGCGATTAATCTTTTAAATGAGGCATCCCTGGAAGCAGGTGGCCCGGACAATATCGCAGTAACAGTAGAGAAACCTACATTAGAGACAAGCAATATTATGATGAAACATAAAGATATCCCGCTTATCGCAGCAACAGGCGGTCCTGGCGTTGTAACAGCAGTCCTTTCCTCTGGAAAACGTGGAATCGGCGCTGGCGCAGGAAATCCTCCGGCAGTTGTAGATGAGACAGCAGATGTAAGAAAAGCTGCTCAGGATATCGTAAACGGATGTACATTCGATAACAACCTTCCGTGTATCGCAGAGAAGGAAATCGTAGCAGTTGCTTCTATTACAGATGAGCTTATGCATTATCTGGTAAGTGAGAATGACTGTTACCTTGCTTCCAAAGAAGAACAGGATAAACTTACAGCAGTTGTTCTTGCAGGCGGCAAGCTGAACCGTAAATGCGTTGGACGTGACGCAAGAACATTACTTTCCATGATCGGAGTAAATGCTCCTGCAAATATCCGCTGCATCGTATTTGAAGGACCGAAGGAACATCCACTTATCGCTACAGAGCTTATGATGCCGATCCTTGGCGTTGTAAGGGCAAAAGATTTTGATGATGCAGTAGAGCAGGCTGTATGGCTTGAGCATGGCAACCGCCACTCTGCACACATTCATTCCAAGAACATTGACAATATCACCAAATATGCGAAAGCAATCGACACCGCAATCCTTGTTAAGAATGCACCTTCCTATGCAGCACTTGGATTCGGCGGAGAAGGTTACTGTACATTCACAATCGCAAGCCGTACTGGTGAAGGACTTACAAGTGCAAGTACATTCACCAAGAGAAGACGCTGCGTAATGGCAGACAGCCTTTGCATTCGCTGACAGGAGGAAACATAAAAATGGATATGAATAACGTAAATATCGAAGAAATCGTAAAACAGGTTCTTGCTGGAATGGCTGGAACAGCACCGGCAGCTTCTGCATCAGCAGCACCGGCAGCACCAGCTGCAGCACCGGCAGGCGCAATTCCGAAAACTGCACACGTTGCAGTACTTACTGAAAAAGAGCATTTTGATATTAAAGAGTACCCGATTCCGGCAATTGGCGATGACGACATCCTTGTTAAAGTAGAAGGCTGCGGCGTTTGCGGTACTGATGCTCACGAATTCAAGAGAGACCCATTCAACCTGATCCCGGTTGCACTTGGACATGAGGGAACTGGTGAGATCGTTGCCATGGGTAAAAATGTTAAGACTGATACAGCTGGAAAACCGGTTAAGATCGGTGACAAAGTCGTTACCTGTATGATCTTCAAGGATGATCCTGAAATCACAATGTTCGACTTAAACAAGAAAAACGTTGGAGGAGCTGACGTATACGGACTTCTTCCAGATGATGACATTCATCTTAACGGATGGTTTTCTGATTACATCTTTATCAGAGGTGGAGAGTTTGGAAGCACATTCTTCAACGTAAGTGATCTTGATCTGGACTCCCGTATCCTGATCGAGCCATGTGCAGTTCTTGTACATGCAGTTGAGAGAGCAAAAACAACTGGTATCCTTCGTTTCAACAGCAGAGTTGTTGTACAGGGATGCGGACCAATCGGTCTGATCTGTATTGCAGTTCTTCGTACCATGGGTATCGAGAACATCTGTGCTGTAGATGGAAATCAGCAGCGTCTTGATTTCGCTAAGAGAATGGGCGCTACCATGAGTGTAAACTTCATGGAGCACAAAGGAATCGAAGCACTTTCTGAAGCTGTTAAAGATCAGTTTGGCGGACATCTTGCAGACTTTGCATTCCAGTGTACAGGATCACCTGTTGCTCATGCAAACATCTACAAATTCATCCGTAACGGCGGTGGCCTTTGCGAGCTTGGTTTCTTCATCAATGGTGGAGATGCTACAATTAACCCGCACTTTGACATCTGCTCCAAAGAGATCACAATCGTAGGCTCCTGGGTATACACCTTAAGAGATTACGTTACAACATTTGATTTCCTTAAGAGAGCAAATGCAATCGGACTTCCAATGTCTGAGCTGATCACAGACAAGTATCCGCTTGAGGAGATCAATGAAGCATTAAAGAAGAACCTTGCAATGACCGGTCTTAAGATCGCAGTTGTAAATAAATAATTGCCGGATAAAGGAGAATCAAGATGGCAGAAGCTGTAGGAATCTTGGAGGTGTTCGGACTGGCAACAGCGTTTGTGGCGGCCGACGCCGGCTGCAAGGCAGCAAATGTCCATCTGGAGGTTTTTGATAAAAATAAACCTGCAAATGCGGACAGTCTGCCGGTACCGCTCCTTGTCTGCATCAAGTTCCGCGGAAGCGTTTCTGATGTAACAGAGGCTGTGGAAGCTGGAATCAGAGTAGCAGAGAGTATGACCGGTGTGGTACAGCACTACGTAATACCAAATCCGGAACCCGGTACACAAAAAATGCTGAAAATCAGCGCACTGGATAAGGATTAATGATTGCTAACCAGTGAATTTAAGTCTATAATAAAAACGAACAAAGTCATGCGGAGCATGGCAGGTACCTCACAGCAAGTACGCTGGAGCGTACTTGAAAAGTCGAGATATATCAGGAGGAATTCATCATGGCACAGGAAGCTTTAGGAATGGTAGAAACCAGAGGACTTACAGCTGCAATTGAGGCAGCAGATGCAATGACAAAAGCAGCAGAGGTTACACTGGTTGGTACAGAGAAAATCGGATCCGGTCTTGTAACTGTTATGGTTCGCGGTGATGTCGGAGCTGTTAAGGCAGCAGTTGAGAGTGGAAGCGCAGCAGCATCCAGACTTGGAGAGCTTGTAGCTACACACGTAATCCCAAGACCTCATACAGATGTGGAGAAAATCCTTCCAAGCATCTAATGAACTATAAGGAGTTCGCTCATGAGTAAATCATATGGTTTTATTGAAATCACAGGTGTTGTAGCGGCCATGGATGCCCTGGACATTATGTGTAAAACGGCAGACGTTGAGCTGGCGTCATGGGAGCGTAAGCTGGGCGGACGACTGGTGACCATTATTGTACAAGGCGATGTGGCAGCTGTTACAGAAGCTGTGGAAGCGGCAGCAACAAATGCCATCAAGAAACCGGCAAGCTATGCAGTAATTGCCAATCCCCATGAGGAAATCGTCAAAATGGTGGAGCTTAGCGCAAGTCGATGGAGAAAGAAAAAGGGGGATGAATAATGGCTGACGAAGAAAAGAAAGAGACAGCGAAAAAAACAGCCCCTAAAAAGGCAGCCGCTCCGAGAAGAACGGCCAGAACAACCAGAGCAAAAGCAGCAGAAGTAAAGGCCGAAGAGCCGAAGACCACTGCAGCTGACAAAGAGATTACAGAAACCAAACATACAGAAGCTGAGAAACCAGCAATTCATAAGGAGGAAAAAATCATGACACAGGAAGCATTAGGAATGGTAGAAACCAGAGGACTTACAGCAGCTATCGAGGCAGCTGACCAGATGTGCAAAGCAGCTAACGTTGCATTAGTTGGAACAGAGAAGATCGGATCCGGTCTTGTAACTGTTATGGTTCGTGGAGATGTTGGAGCAGTTAAATCTGCAGTAGAGAGCGGAAGCGCAGCAGCATCCAGACTTGGAGAGCTTGTAGCTACACACGTAATTCCGAGACCTCATACAGATGTTGAGAAAATCCTTCCAGTTCTGAAATAATATAAAAGTCCCAGATAGCAGCCATGAATGAGCTGTGCTTGCATGAGCGAATTCATGGATGCTCCTTACTTTTATAATGTCTGCTATGGCAGACATTACCGAATTTCAGGAAGAAAGCAGGTGTACTTTTGGAAACCAATAATGTTGAGCTGATTACCAGAATGGTACTGGATGCTCTCAATAAAAAAGAAGAAAAAGGCAATGGCTTCATGGTGCCCATCGGAGTTTCCGCAAGACATATCCACCTGACGCAGGAACATGTTGAAGCTTTATTTGGACCAGGATATCAGCTCACCAAGAAGAAAGAGCTGATGGGCGGACAGTTTGCCTCCAATGAGACAGTAACTATCGTTGGACTGAAGCTCCGTGCAATTGAGAATGTACGTATTCTCGGACCGGTCCGCAAGGCTTCACAGGTTGAAGTATCAGCTACAGACGCAATCAAGCTTGGTATGAAAGTACCGGTGCGTGAGTCTGGAGATGTTAAGGGAAGTGCTCCTATTGCAATTGTCGGACCGAAAGGTGCGATTTATCTGAAAGAGGGATGTATCGTAGCAATGCGTCACATTCACATGTCCCCGAAGGATGCTCAGGCAGCCGGTGTGAAGGATGGAGATATCGTATCTGTTAAAGCAGACAATGAGAGAGGAACCATTTTCAATCAGGTGAAGATCCGTGTAGACGACAGCTTTACACTGGAGATGCACATTGATACAGATGAAGCAAATGCAGCAAAAATTGCCACAGGCAATACAGTTACAATTATAAAGTAATGTTTTGGAAATCATTTCCTCATTACTAAAATAAAGTGTTCAGCCATGCTGGTTCTGAAAATGACAGATGCATGGCTGAACTGATATAAAATTTGGAGGTTCACATGATAGTTGGCAAGGTAGTAGGAAGCGTTGTTTCCACAAGAAAAAACGAAAAGCTGATCGGCAATAAGTTTATGATCGTGGAACCGGTTCATCACATGAAAGGTGACCTCAGTCAGATTGTTGCGATCGATATTATCGGTGCAGGAATCGGAGAATATGTATTGGTGGCACAAGGAAGCGCGGCAAGAATTGGCTGCGGCGTAGAAACAGCACCGGTAGATGCCGCCATTGTAGGTATCGTTGATGACGGTGCAGGATTGGAGTAACGCCATGGATATCAAAGAATTACAGAATATTATACAGGAGAATGGTGTAGTTGGTGCCGGCGGTGCAGGATTCCCTACATACATGAAGCTGACAGATAAAGCAAATACCATTCTTATGAACTGTGCAGAGTGCGAACCTTTACTGAAATTACACAGACAGTTATTAGAGAAGCACGCTTACGAAATAATGAAAACCTTCCATATGGTTCAGGAAACAGTTGGAGCTTCTGAGGCCATTATTGGAATCAAAAAATCTTATGTTCAGACAGTAAATGCTCTGAAACAGCATATCGAAGAGTTCCCGGGAATGCGCATCCACCTTCTGGATGAAGTGTATCCGATGGGAGATGAGGTTGTACTGATCTACGAAGCAACTGGTAGAGTTGTAAGACCTGGCGGACTTCCTATTGAGCAGGGAGTTGCTGTGTTTAACGTAGAGACATTGTATAATATATACCAGGCAGTAGAGAAAAAAGAGCCTGTAACAGCCAAATATGTGTCTGTTGTAGCTGAGGTAAATCATCCGGTAACTGTAAAAGTACCTCTTGGATGTACTATGGATGATGTTGTTGCCCAGGCAGGCGGAACTACTGTAAAAGACCCGGTTTACTTTATTGGTGGACCGATGATGGGAAGAATCGGAAAAGGTTCTGACCCTGTGACGAAGACAACAAATGCGATTCTGGTTCTGCCAAAAGACCATTTAATCGTACAGAAGAAGATGCGGACTTCTGCTATAGATTTAAAACGTGCAGCATCTATTTGCTGCCAGTGTAATACTTGTACAGATCTTTGCCCACGTAACAATCTGGGACATCCGATTGATCCAGCCCGCTTCATGCGTGCAGCTTCCAATCAGGATTTCAGAGATGTTAATCCATACATCAATGCAAGCTTCTGCAGCTCCTGTGGCGTTTGTGAGATGTATGCATGTCCTCAGAGCCTTGCTCCAAGAACACTTCTTGCAGACATGAAGGGTGGACTTCGTAAGGCAGGTATTCGTCCTCCTCAGGGAGTACAGCCAGTACCAGTTAAGGAATCCCGAGAATACCGCAAGGTTCCGGAAGAACGCCTGATGGCACGTCTTGGTCTTACAAAATATGACAAGGACGCACCGATGGACGAGACACTGGTTGATATTCCAAAGGTTAAAATTCTTCTTAGCCAGCATATCGGAGCACCTGCTCAGGCAATTGTAAAAGTTGGAGATCAGGTGACAAGAGGTCAGATGATCGCTTCTCCTGCCCAGGGCTTAAGTGTTGGTATCCATGCAACCATCTCCGGTAAAGTTACCGAGGTGACAGACCGCTGGATCGTAGTTGCAAAGAATTAGAAAGGACGTGCAGAAAATGAGTAAAGCAATCGGAATGATTGAATTCAAAACTACAGCTACCGGCGTTACTGCAGCAGATGCAATGGTTAAGACATCTGATGTAGAAATCGTTGAGGCGCAGACCGTGTGTCCGGGTAAATATATTGCAATTATTACCGGTGATCTCAGTGCGGTAAAAGCTGCCGTAGATACAGCTGTAACAACATATGAGGACAAGTGCATTGACAGTTTTGTACTGGGTAATCCGCACGAGTCTCTTTTCCCGGCTATTTATGGAACTACTCAGGTTGAGGAGATCAGTGCGCTGGGAATTCTTGAAACATATGATGCAGCTTCCATTATTGAGGCTGCAGATCAGGCTGCAAAGACTGCAATTGTAGATCTTATCGAGCTTCGTATTGCAAAAGGTATGTGCGGAAAATCTTACATGATGATCACTGGTGAGGTTTCTGCTGTATCCGCATCAATCGACAGAGCGAAAGAGCTTGTTGCTGAAAAAGGCATGTATCTGGATTCCTCTGTTATTGCACATCCGGATAAGAGAATGATCGACAGCCTTCTGTAATTCTGGTCTGACCAATAAAATGAACGCGGAGGGGACCTGAACATGCTTGCGTTAGAGAGACGGAATCTGATCCTTGAGAAATTACAGAATGAGAAGCGCGTAGTAGTAAGTGAACTGAGCCAGTTATACGGAGTCTCTGAGGAAACCATCCGACGGGATCTGGACAAGCTGGAGAAGGAAGGGCTTGCCATTAAAAGCTATGGCGGAGCTGTGATCAATGAAGATGTGAGCATTGATCTCCCTTTTAATGTGCGCAAGAATCAGAATGTAGTTGGGAAACAGAAGATGGCGGAAATTGTAGCCTCTCTTGTGCATGACGGGGAACATCTGCTTCTGGACGCCAGCACTACTGCAGTGTTTGTGGCAAAGGCATTAAAAGAGAAGGAGCGTCTGACTGTGATCACCAATTCCATGGAGATCCTTCTGGAACTGGCAGATGTGTCAGGATGGAATATTATTTCCACAGGTGGGATGATGAAGGAAGGCTATCTGGCTTTCCTTGGATCCCGGACAGAAGAAGTCATTCGCTCTTATTTTGTAGATACCGTTATTTTTTCCTGTAAGGCTCTTGATGAGAACTGGGGAGTAATGGAATCACAGGAAGCTTTTGGAACAGCAAAGAGAGCAATGCTGGATTCAGGACGTAAGAAAATCCTGGTTGTGGACAATACGAAATTTGACCAGACCGCATTTTCCGTTGCCGGAAGATTGCGGGATGTTGATATCGTCGTGACAGATGCGAAGCCTTCTGAAAAATGGCTGAAGCTTTTTAAAGAAGAGGGCGTGGAGTGCAGATATCCGGAATCTGTCCGATAGAAGCTTTCTGCTTACAAAAGAAAGCTGCAATAAAGGAGCATTGAATTATGAAAACTTTTGAAATGAAAACAGTCATCCATTTTGGTGACAATGCCCTGGATAGACTGGCAGAACTGCCATACAAAAAAGTTCTGGTGATCACAGATCCATTCATCGCAAAAGGGAAAATGATCGAGCTGATCACAGACCCATTGAGACGCGGTGGCAAGGAGTTTGAAGTATTCAGTGATGTTGTGCCGGATGCACCGGTAGGAAAAATCGCAGAAGGTGTAAAGAAGTTCCTGGAGTATCAGCCGGAGGTTGTAGTAGCTGTCGGAGGTGGCTCTGCAATTGACTCATCCAAGGCAATCCGTGAGTTTGCCCTGAAGATCAACAATTACGGCAAAGTAGGTCTTATTGCAATTCCTACTACCAGTGGTACCGGATCTGAGGTTACCTCTTTTGCAGTTGTAAATGATACAGATAATCATGTGAAGTATCCGCTGATCTCAGACAGCCTTACAGCTGATGAGGCAATCCTGGATGCAGAACTGGTAAAGAGCGTTCCGCCCTCTATCACAGCAGATACAGGTATGGACGTACTGACTCATGCAATTGAGTCTTATGTAAGTATCAATCACAATGAATTTTCATCTGCTCTTGCTGAAAAGTCAATTGAAATCTGCGGAGTCTTTCTGTTAAGAGCATACCTTGACGGCGGCGATATGCATGCCCGTCAGAAAATGCATGTAGCTTCCTGTCTTGCCGGACTGTCTTTTAATGCTGCAGGACTTGGAATCACACATAGTATGGCACATCAGCTGGGAGCTATTTTCCATATTCCGCATGGACGTGCCAATGCAATGCTGCTTCCGCATATTGTAGAATTTAATGCAAATATCAACAAACATAGCAGAAGCCAGCAGGAATATCTTCCGGCAGTAAAGCGATATGCCAATATTTCACATATTCTTGGACTGAGTAACTACAACAAAGTAATGTCTGTAAGATCTCTTGTAAACTGGATTCAGTTTATGCAGAAGGAAATGAATATTCCGCTTACGATTAAAGAAATGGGAACTATTTCTGAGGATGAGTATTTTGCAGCAATTGACAAAATGGCAAACCTGGCGCTTGCTGATGCCTGCACAACTGCCAACCCAAGAGTCCCAACAAAAGAGGATATTGTGAAGATCTACAGGAAATTGTGGTCATTTTAATGAATTTAAGAGTTGCTGTTCACTTTGTGCCCGGTAACATATAAGAGACTTTGGACAGATACGGTGGAACTGCGTGTATTTGTCCAGAGTCTGTTTATAACTAATGTAGTGAACGTAAGATAATGTGGATTATTTCCTGCTCTTGCACGAACCTTGTCTTATATTCAGTGTATTGGTGCATAATAAAATCCATTTTGCCGGATGGGTAAAATGTCAGGAGAAAGTCGTATGAGTATTTATACAAAGAATGGTGACAAGGGAACTACCAATCTTGTCCATACGAAAAACGTTTCCAAAGCGGATGACCGAATCCAGCTGGAGGGAACCATAGATGAACTTTCCTGCCATATTGGAGTGTTGAAAACCATGATCAGAGATGGAGATACCATCCGTTTCCTGGAAAAGATCCAGGAAAATCTGACCAGAATTGATGCAGGAGTGGCAGATCCATATAATAGAGAGTATAAGATCAATGATGACAAGACAGAGCTTTTAGAGGAAGAGATTGACCGTTTGACGGGGCTTTTTCATATGCCGAAGGAGTCCTCATTACCTGGGGCTTGTCGCTTGTCTGCTGAGATTGATGTGACTTGGGCTGTGGCCAGAAGAGCGGAGCGTGATCTTGCCGCTGTAAGTGTAAAGTTTGGTTCTGACACAGGAAGTAAGAAATATATGAACCGTCTGGCCGACTATCTGTATGTGCTTGCACGCTACGAAGAAGCGGAGGCAGCAGGTCAGAAGACGGGAACGTCAAAGCTTGTAGAAACTGACGCATCTTCTGAAAATACGGAACTACATGCAAGTGGAACTGAGAAAGTGGCAGGAGGAAGCGTGAGCGTGGATACGAAAGTTGAAAATTCTCTCATATCTGGTACCTCTGATTCTGTAGACGAAGCTGTAATTCAGGCAGTACTGCGCCGCATGGGTATGCAGAATAAGATTACACTGGATGGAGCGAAGAAGCTGATCGGGAAAATCGAACAGGAAGCCCTTCGTCGCGGTAAGAAAGCGGTGATTGCAGTTTGTGGTCCGGAAGGAAATCCAATTGCCGTTCATGTAATGGACGGAGCATTTCTGGTAAGCTTTGATGTCGCTTTGAAAAAAGCTTATACTTCTGTTGCGGTGAAAATGTCCACCATGGAATTATCTAAACTGGCTCAGCCAGGCGGAACTTTTTATGGCGTAGATAAGATGGATGGTGGAAAAATCGTGATTTTCGGAGGCGGTGTGCCGTTGAAATCCGGAGATACGATTATCGGAGGTCTTGGTATAAGCGGAGGCACAGGAGAGGAAGATCACAGCCTGGCAGAATATGCATTGTCCGTATTACCGGAAATATTGTAGTTGGAATATAGTACAAGGATTATGACAGGGAAAGGCTATTTTTTCAGGAAAGAGAAAAAGCCTTTCTTTTTTTCGTACGGAGCTTTTGAGACAGAAAGCAGTTTATAACCTGTTTTATCAATAGTCTCTTTCAGTTTTGCTTCATCAAGATCATTTTCTGTAAGGATAATCGTCTCTCCTTTTGTATGGGATGAGGTGACTTTTTTTACAGAAAAGTTATTACGAATACTTTCGTTAATGTGGGATTCACACATTCCACACATCATTCCGTCTATTTTTAATGTAATCTGCTGCATAATTTAATCTCCCTTTTTTAATAGATTTGCCATAAATGTCCTGGCGGTATGTTTTCAAACACGCTCTAAGCTGTGTAATCAAATTTCACAAAGGACAGCTCGCAGTTTGCAATACGGCTGCAGATATTTACTGCTGAATACATTACCACGGAAAATTCTCCGTCAATAGTATCCACATGAAGATAACGTCCGTCAGCGGAGATTCTGGCGTGTTTCACATCGCCTCGCTCTGTCAGTTCTTTTATGATTTCATTTGCCAGGTCTTCCGTAACAGTTTTTGATAAATGATAACATCTTCCCATGATTCAACAGCTTCCTTTCGTCATACTTATGTTAGTTGCTTCTAATTGAAAATATTATAGCACGTTTCAGAAAAAAGAAAACTTCAGTTACAGATAAAATTTATCATTTAAGTGTCGAATTATGTGAGAATTTTACGACCGAATTTCGTTGTAATGGCAACCGGCTTTTGTTAGAATAAAAGAAACGAAAGAGAAAAACAATTTCTGATTTTCTGCGGCGTTCTGCAGCAGTATGTGCGGACAGTTTTCTGCCATGGGCTAATCTGCCTGATCAGCAGCAATTCCATCATCCGGTTACTTGAAAACCTGCTACATAAGGGTCCTGGAATAAGAGACCATTCTGGAAAAATGGCATATATAGCGAAAACAAGAATAAGCTATGGCTTTTTTCGAGTCTTAACAGCAAAAGAAAACGCATAAAATGCGTCAACGTAGCCTGTAAAAAATACAGGAATGATTCTCTGTCGTTTTTCTTACGACGAAAAAAATCACATCTTTAGCATATCTGAGAAATAAGAGAAAAAGAAGTCAATTCTTTTTTTGTGGGCGGGCGTCCGGCCAATGCTCGCCCTCCTAATCAGCTTTTCTTATATTTTCCTGGTGTAGTTCCTTTGTATTTTTTAAATGTACGTATAAAATAGCTCAGATCATTAAATCCATTTCGATATGCAATATCTGTAATAGAATCATCGGTTGTGGAGATTTCATAGCAGGCTCTCTCAATGCGCTGCCTGTTCAGATAATCCATGGGAGTCTGATGGGTCATTTCGGAGAAAAAACGGCAAAAGTATTTGGGTGACATGGATACGGAGGCCGAAAGCTGTTTTAGTGTCAGAGCCCCCGTATAGTTGTGCTCAATGAAATCAAGTACCTGTTTCAGCTGTAAAATTCTCTTATAATCACGTCTTGCGCGTGTTATACTATCAAGATAGTAATGATTACTAAAAACAATACCAAAAAAGTGGTAAAATTGTCCAATTACAGTGAGCTCGTAGCCAGGTTCTCTTTTCCAAAGAGAATCAAAAAGACTGTTTATTGTATTGTAGACTTCCATATGCTTTGGTGTAAAATGATGATAGATCAGAATTTCCTGATGAATAATCTTCTGCATATATCCTGCACAAACAGAATTATTTTTGAGGAAAACATTTCCGTCGAAAACAATGCACTGATAAAGACAATTATCAGGAATTCCACTGTGAAGTATTCCACTATGTACAAAAATGATGTCTCCGGCAGTTGCAATGAAACTTTTTTCGTCTAAAGTGACAGTGAGAGAGCCCTCAAGAATACGAATGATTTCATATTCTACATGCCAGTGATAGGACATTACATAGCGCGGATGAGTCTGATCAATATGATGAAATTCAAAAGGAAAATCATATGTTCCCCTTAAACGGTCTTCATTATGGTCCAGATCCTGCAAAATAAATTCCTCCTTAGGTTAATTTGATGGATTTTTTACAAAATAATCAAAAAAGTGAATATTGTACTATTTTTTGCCATTATATCACAAGTAATTACGGTTTGGCAATTGTATACTATGAACTATAGGAAACAGAGAGGTTTTTTAGTGAAACCTCTTAAAAAGAATATATTTATTATGGAGGTAATGAATCATGGCAAAGAGCAGATTAGTAGGTAGCTATCCGGTTATCGGTATCAGACCAACAATCGACGGACGTAGAGGAGCACTCGATGTCAGAGGATCTCTTGAAGAGCAGACAATGAATATGGCTAAATCCGCTGCGAAACTTTTTGAAGAAAACCTGAGATATTCCAACGGTGAGCCTGTTAAAGTTGTTATCGCTGATACAACAATCGGACGTGTAGGTGAAAGTGCTGCATGTGCTGACAAATTCCGTAAAGAAGGTGTAGACATCACACTTACTGTTACACCGTGCTGGTGCTATGGCGCAGAGACAATGGATATGGATCCTCAGACAATCAAAGCTGTATGGGGCTTCAACGGAACAGAAAGACCAGGAGCAGTTTACCTTGCATCCGTTCTTGCTACACATGCACAGAAAGGTCTTCCGGCATTCGGTATCTATGGACATGATGTTCAGGAAGCTGATGACACATCTATCCCGGCAGACGTTGAAGAGAAATTACTCAGATTCGGACGTGCAGCAGTTGCAGCTGCTTCCATGAGAGGCAAATCCTATCTGCAGATCGGTTCCGTTACAATGGGTATCGGCGGATCTATCATTGATTCCGATTTCATCGAATCCTATCTTGGAATGCGTGTTGAATCCGTTGATGAGGTAGAAATCATCCGTCGTATGACAGAAGGCATCTACGATCACGCAGAATTTGAGAAAGCTCTCAAATGGGCGAAAGAGACCTGTAAGATTGGTTGGGACAAGAACCCTGAAGAACTGCAGTTCTCCCCAGAGAAGAAAGAAGAGCAGTTTGAGTTCGTAGTTAAAATGGCAGTTATCATCAAAGAGCTGATGAACGGCTGCGATAACCTTGATCCTGCATTCTCCGAGGAAGCAATCGGACACAACGCTCTGGCAGCTGGTTTCCAGGGACAGAGACAGTGGACAGATTTCTATCCAAACGGTGACTTTGCAGAAGCTATGCTGAACACATCCTTCGACTGGAACGGAGCTCGTGAGCCATACATCCTCGCTACAGAGAATGACGTTCTCAACGGACTTGGAATGATGTTCATGAAACTTCTTACAAACAGAGCTCAGATCTTCGCTGATGTTCGTACATACTGGAGCCCAGAGGCTGTTAAGAAAGCTACAGGATATGACCTTGAAGGCGTAGCTAAAGAAGCTGGCGGATTCCTTCACCTGATCAACTCCGGTGCTGCTTGCCTTGACGCTAACGGCGAAGCTAAAGATGAAAACGGCAATGCTGTTATGAAACAGTGGTGGGATATCACAGAAGAAGACCAGAAAGCTATCATGGAAAACACTGAATGGTGTATGGCTGACAACGGATACTTCCGTGGAGGCGGATACTCCAGCCGTTATGAAACAAAAGCTCAGATGCCTGCAACAATGATCCGTTTGAACCTTGTTAAAGGACTTGGACCGGTTCTGCAGATTGCTGAAGGATGGACAGTTGCTCTTCCAGCAGAAGTATCTGACAAACTTTGGAAACGTACAGACTACACATGGCCATGTACATGGTTTGCTCCAAGATGCGATGGCAAAGAGGGACCGTTCAAGACAGCTTATGATGTAATGAACAACTGGGGAGCTAACCACGGTGCTATCTCCTACGGACATATCGGAGCTGACCTGATCACAATGTGCTCTATGCTTCGTATCCCGGTATCCATGCATAACGTTCCGGAGAAAGATATCTATCGTCCGGCAGCTTGGAATGCATTTGGAATGGATAAAGAAGGTGCAGATTTCAGAGCTTGCAAGAACTATGGACCTCTTTATAAATAATTAGCTTTTTATAATTTAACTGCTTTCTTTCACTCCCCCAGGACAATGAAGGAAAGCTGAGAGAGCGGGACTTTTGTCTCGCTCTTTTATTGTCTGGGGCTCTTTATCGGACATACATTCGCATGATTTCACGCCCGGATTCCCGATTTTTCTGTGAAATTGTTTATAAAAACACCTCGCGGAACATTACCGGTGAATAGTAACTGTTGCTGTAAAATAATGGGAAAATATGAGAAAAATGGTTGCAAGTTTTTCCTGGTGTGTTACAATGAAAAACAGAAAATGTATATAAGAGGGAAAAGAGGATATATATGAAGAAAAAGCTGGGAATGTTGCTGGCTGTGCTTCTTACTTTTTGCATGACTGTGGGAGTTTTTGCAGATGCAGGAAAGACACAGCAGGTTGATTATAAAACAGATTACTATATGATTGTAGAATCGCCTGATGGCGGTGTTGACATGTATTCAGAGGCAGATGCTTCCAGCCCGAAGCTGAATGATGAGCTGATTCCTAATGGAACTGCGATCCATGTAGAAGGAGAGACCACAGATGAAGCTGGAAAGGTATGGGTATATGCTCAGCTTCATGGCATGTTTGGTTTCCTGGAAGAGAATTATCTGAAGCCGGCTACTCTTGCCGAGGCAGTGGCATCAGAGCTTGCCTTATACGGAAGTAAGGATGAGAATTACAGTATTACAGTGAATGCTAAGGAAGACGGTTCCGTTTGCCTGTATAAAGGACCTGGAAAAAAGTACGGCACAGTTTCCGGAGGCTGTAATATAGCGAATGGTGAGAAATTATATATTGATACAGAAGTAGATACTGGTAAAGACGGTATCTGGGGACACACAGAGGCTGGTGATGTTTCTGGCTGGGTAAATATTGCAGAAGCCACCAATACGGAAGAGAGTACAGTAGAACTTGTTCCTGAAACTGAGAAAGAAGCGGAAGACAGTTCCCAATCTGTTCAGGATGGAGAGAATACTTCTGAAGTTGGAAAAGCAGGTACCGAAGGCAAAGACAGCAGTGATGTGGAGGCAGAGCCAACAGGCACTCCTACCCCGAAGCCTGAGAAGACAAGTACTCCTGCTCCGAAGCCGACCGGGACGAGTACTCCTGCTCCGGAACCGACTAAGAAAGCAACAGCAGCTTCAGAGCCAACTGAGACAAGTACTCCTACTCCGGAACCAACTGAGACAAGTACTCCCACCCCGGAGCCAAGTGAGACTATGGCGCCTACAGAAGAGGCAGCAGTAACAGTTGCTCCTTCAGAAAGTGCAGAACAGGAAGCGTCCAGCGAAAATGTGGAGAGCACAGATAAAGGAATGAATTCTGTTATCTGGATTCTGGTTGTAGTTATTATCATTGGCATCGCAGTGGTAATCTGGCTCCTTAAGAAAAAAGGAAAAAATAGTGAATCATAATAAACATGAATAATAAAAGCTCCGCCGGGAATCCGACGGAGCTTTTTAGCTGAAATAAAAAATTATTTGTTGATAACAACACCTTTCTGAAGCATAACGTTTGCGTAAACAGCTTTCTCACCTGTAGCGATAATACAATATGCTTTCTTTGCCTCTTCATAAAATGCGAAACGCTCGATATTTCCAACTGCCTCGGCGCCACGTTCATCATGTTTGGAAACAATCTCTTTGTATGTATCCCAGATTGGAGTTTTTACCGGATCGCCAGGCATAACTTCCATCAGGGTAACTGGTTTCTCTACATAAGAATCAAGAGGGATAACAGTAAGGATAGCGTCCAGAAGTTCTGGAACTCCATGTCCGTCGCAGCGAACAACAATTGCATCTTTACCCATTGATTCTACTGGGAAGTTGCCGTCCGCGATAACGATGCGGTCGCTGTGTCCCATCTCGCATAAAACTTTTAAAAGCTGTGGTGAAAGTATTTCTGGAATTCCTTTTAACATAATATATTCTCCCTTCGTTCTTTCTCAGAAATCTGGCACAGTAATCTATAAAAACTGATACCGGTTCCGAAAGTATTCTACTCTATAAGTTACCTTTCTTTGCTGGATTTTTCAAGGTAAAATTTTACGCAAAAAGATGAAATATTTACTGTTGACAGAAATTTGGAAAAGAGTTAATATGAATTAAAACAGAAACGTTTCGGTTTCTCGAAAAACAGAAGATTCACGGCCTGTATCAGCAGGCAGAAGGAGGAGAATATGCCACTTGTTACATCTAAGGAAATGTTGTTGAAGGCTCAGCAGGGCGGTTACGCAGTTGGTGCATTTAATGCAGAGAATATGGAGATGGTGAAAGCTATCATTCAGGCAGCTGAGGAGTTGAAAGCACCTGTTATGATCCAGACTACTCCATCTACTATTAAATATGGCACTCTTGAGACCTATCAGGCAATCGTTGCAGCAGAAGCTGCAAAGGCTTCCGTTCCGGTTTGCCTGCACCTTGACCACGGCAGTAGCTTTGATCTCGCGATGAAGGCTCTGAAGGCTGGATATACTTCCGTGATGATTGACGGTTCTAAGCTGGATTATGAAGGAAACATTGAGGTGAGCAAGAAGGTGGCTGACGTAGCAGCTTCTATGGGAATCCCATGCGAGGCAGAACTTGGTAAGGTAGGTGGTAAGGAAGACGACCTGGTTGCAGTTGCAGATACCAATACCGATCCACAGGAAGCCAGAGAATTTGTAGAGCGCACCGGCGTTACTTCTCTTGCGGTAGCAATCGGCACAGCACATGGCTTCTATGTGGGAACTCCTGTTCTTGATAAGGAGCGTTTAAGTGAAATTCGTGAAGTTGTAGATATTCCTCTGGTTCTTCATGGCGCTTCCGGCCTTAGCGATGAGGATGTTATGGATTGCGTAAAGAGAGGAATCTGTAAGGTTAATTTTGCCACCGAGCTTCGTGCAGCATACTCCAAGGCTGTCAGAGAGACACTTGAGGATGAGAAGGTATTTGATCCTAAGGCATATGGCAAGGCTGGAATTGCAGCTGTGAAAGAGCTTGTAATGGCCCGTATGAAAGTTTGCGGCTGTGACGGAAAGGCTGAGTAAGAGGCTGATTTATGGCAGCGACGATGAAAGATATTGCCAGACGGACAGGACTTGGTCTGGCAACGATTTCCTCTTATTTCAATGGGGGGAATGTAAGAGAGAAGAACCGTATCAAGATCGAAGAAGCCATCGAAGAATTACATTACGAAGTAAATGAAGTTGCCCGCGGTCTGAAGACCAATGCGACCAAGACAGTGGGGGTTGTGATTCCAGAGCTGAACAATGTTTTCTGCGCAGAAATCATCAGTGGAATGGAGGATATCCTCCGAAGCCATGGATATGCAGCGATTGTCTGTGACTGCAGAACAGATAAGAAGCTTGAAAAAGAAGCAGTGGATTTCCTTACCCGGAAACGTGTGGATGGAATTATCAATATGCCGGTAGATATGACTGGAGCCCATCTGAATGAATTTCAGAAAACAGGTAAACCCATTGTGCTTATCGACCGTATGATCCAGGGAATATCCTGCGACTGTGTGCTGGTGGATAATGTAAATGCAGCTGAGAAGGCTGTTGGCATGCTGGTAGAAGAACAGCATCAGAAGATTGGTCTGATCGGTGGACCGGATGAGGTATTCACTGCCAGACAGCGTATGTTAGGATATATGAAAGCACTTAAGGCTCATGGAATTGCGGTTGATGAAAAGCTGATCTGTCATGGTGATTACACGATCCAGGGAGGGGTTCAGGCAGTAGAAGAGCTGGTGAAAGAGAATCCGGATATGACAGCTGTTTTTGTGACGAACTATGAGATGACTATGGGGGCAGTGATCGGGCTTAACGAGATGGGGGTATCCATGCCAGAGGAGATTTCCCTGGTGGGATTTGACAATCTGCCTTTTGCCCGTGCATGCAGACCTGCACTTACCATTGTTTCACAGCCCACAGAGAAAATTGCAAGGGAAACAGCACAGATCATGCTGGAACGGCTTGAAGGAAGAGATGAGCTTCCTGACCATATTGTACGGAAACTTCAGACTGATATTTTTATGGGGAAATCCATAAGGAGACAAGGATGAGCAAAGACTATTTATTAGGAATTGATATTGGAACCAGCGCGTGCAAGGTTGCCATATTTAACAAGAACGGAAAGGTGATGGCTTCCGCCAATGGGGATTACCCTGTTTATTATCCTCATGAGGGATGGGCGCAGCAGAAGCCGGATGAATGGTGGCATGCGGTTTGCGGCGCTATTTGCGAATGCCTGGAGACAGGTAATATTTCAGGAGAGCAGATTGCCGGAGTGGGAATTGATGGGCAGAGCTGGTCGGCTATTGCCATTGACCATGAGGGAAATGTTCTGACAGATACACCTATCTGGATGGATACAAGAGCCCAGGAAATCTGCGACAGACTCAATAATGAAATCGGCAGTGAGAATATTTTCAATGTTGCAGGTAATTCTCTTCAGCCTTCTTATACCACAGCGAAGATTCTCTGGTATAAGGAGAATATGCCTGAAGTATATAATAAGATTTACAAGATCCTTCAATCAAACAGCTTTATTGCTTACAGACTGACTGGTGCCATCACACAGGATCTTTCACAGGGATATGGCCTGCATTGCTTTGATATGCGTACTGGTACCTGGGATGAAGTGATGTGTGAGAAACTGGGAATTCCTGTGGATTTTCTTCCGGAGATTGTTGCGTGCGATAAGGTAGTGGGAACTGTGACGGAAGAGGCGGCAACCCAGAGTGGACTGACTGTCGGAACTCCTGTAGTGGCCGGCGGTCTGGATGCAGCCTGTGGGACACTTGGTGCAGGTGTGATCCATCCGGGGGAGACCCAGGAGCAGGGTGGACAGGCTGGTGGCATGAGCATCTGCACAGATACATACAAAGCAGATCCAAGTCTGATCTTAGGATATCACGTAGTGCCAGGCAAGTGGCTTCTTCAGGGAGGAACTACCGGAGGCGGCGGTGTCATGCGCTGGTTTGAGAGAGAATTTGCAGCTTATGAGAGGAGCCGCAAGGCGGATACCGGGAAATCCTCTCTGGAACAACTGAATGAAATTGCCGAGGCAGTACCAGCCGGAAGTGAAGGCGTTGTGTTCCTTCCATATATGTCCGGGGAGAGATCCCCTGTCTGGAATCCATACGCCAAAGGCGTTTTCTATGGACTTGATTTTGCTAAGACCAAGGGACACATGGTAAGAGCCTGTATGGAGGGCGTAGCATTTTCCCTGCGCCATAATCTGGAGGTGGCTGAAGCAGCAGGTGCTAAAGCAGAAGTTCTTCGTGCTATGGGAGGTTCAGCCAATTCCCTTCTCTGGACTCAGATTAAGGCTGATGTGACAGGCAAGGCAGTGGTGGTCCCTGCTTCCGATACAGCAACCACATTAGGTGCTGCAATCCTGGCTGGCGTAGGAGTTGGATTTTATAAAGATTACGAGGAAGCGGTTTCCATGACAGTGAAAGAGACAAGACGCCATGAGCCCAATCCTGAGAATAAAGAAGTTTATAATAAGACATACCGTACATATAGGGATTTATATGAATCTCTGAAAGCTATGATGGTACGGAAGTAAGGAGGTATTTCAAGATGAAAGCAGCAGTTGTAGTTGCAAACGAGGATGTACAGTACCAGGAAATCGAAGAACCGCAGGCAAAACCAGGCTGGGTAAAGATTAAAGTAAAAGCTTCCGGCATTTGTGGCTCTGATGTTCCGCGAGTATTGAATCATGGTGTTCATTTTTATCCTATCGTTCTTGGACATGAGTTTTCTGGTGATGTAGTAGAAGTTGGCGAAGGGGTCACTAAGGTGAAAGTTGGCGACCGCGTTTCCGGGGCTCCGCTTCTTCCGTGCATGAAGTGTGATGATTGTCAGAATGGAAACTTCTCCTTATGTAAGCATTACAGTTTTATCGGTTCCAGGCAGCAGGGAAGTAATGCGGATTATGTAGTAATTCCAGAGCAGAATGCGATTCCTTTTGATCCGTCTATTTCCTATGAACAGGGTGCAATGTTCGAGCCATCCACAGTTGCTCTTCATGGACTCCTTCAGAATGATTATCAGGGCGGTCGCTGCGTAGCAATTTTAGGATGTGGAACAATTGGCATATTCACAATGCAGTGGGCAAAGATCTTTGGTTCCAAGAAGGTTGTCGTATTTGATATTAGTGAGGAACGCCTGGATCTTGCCATGAGAATGGGCGCAGATGCAGTTATCAATACAACCAAAGAGAATTATATGGAAGAGGCTATGGCAATTACCGGTGGTAAGGGCTATGAATATGTGTTTGAAACAGCCGGACAGGTTCCCACTATGCATATGGCATTTGAACTTGCTGCGAATAAGGCACACGTATGCTTCATTGGAACACCTCATGCAGATCTTACATTTACACCAAAGCAGTGGGAGAATATGAATCGTAAAGAATTTAAACTTACAGGCTCCTGGATGTCCTATAGTTCCCCGTTCCCAGGCAAAGAGTGGGATCTTACAGCTCATTATTTTGCAACCGGTCAGCTGAAATTTGATCCGGGATTTATTTATCGCAAAATGCCAATGAGTCAGGCTCAGGAAGCATTCCAGCTCTATAAGACACCTGGTCTTGTAAAGGGGAAGATTCTTCTGATGAATGAGGATTGAGCATATGATACTGACAGTAACATTAAATGCAGCCATTGATAAGCGGTATGTGGTAAATAACTTTAAGACTGGAGAAGTGAATCGTGTAAAGGAATGTACTTATGTTCCTGGTGGAAAAGGTCTGAATGTATCCAAGCCGGCTTCAATTTACGGAGCAGAGGTGACTGCCACAGGTTTTGTAGGTGGTTATGCAGGAGCTTATATTGAGAATGCATTGAAACCGTTTGGTATTAAAAGTGCTTTTTATCATGTAGCTGCAGAAAGCAGATCCTGTATTAATATCTGGGATGAAGTTAATAAAGTTCAGACAGAATTTCTGGAACCTGGGTTTACCCTTACAGAAGAGGATTTTGCCGGATTTGAGGGAAAATTCTGTAATCTTGTAAAAGAAGCGAAAGTAGTTGCAATGTCAGGAAGTGTTCCGAAAGGACTTGATGGAACTGCTTATCAGCGACTTATAAAGATTGTAAAAGAGGCAGGAATTCCGGTTATTCTGGATACCAGTGGTAAACTTCTTGAAATGGGAATTGAAGCAGCACCTACTATGATCAAACCCAATATTGATGAAATCCGCATGCTCACAGGCAAGAAATGTGATAATATTCAGGATATTATAGATGCGGCGAAAGAGATTCATGCAAAAGGTGTGGAAATCGTAGCTGTTTCCCTGGGAGCTGACGGTTCTCTTGCAGTAGGTAATGAAGGAATTTTCCGTGCACTGGTTCCGAGAATAAATGCAGTGAACACAGTTGGGTGTGGAGATTCTATGATCGCAGGATTCGCACTGGGTTTATCCAGGAGACTTTCACTTCCTGAGACAATGAAACTGGCAAGTGCTATTTCAGCGGCAGCAGCCATGCGCGAGGAGACTGGATTTTTTGTGATGGAAGATATGGAAAAACTGCTTCCACAGATTGAGGTTACTAAATTATAAGAAAATGTAGTAAAAGATATTAAGCGAAAGTAAATTGCGTTGTAATTGAAAGCCATAGTGCAAAAGAAATGTTAAGGAGGATAAGAAAATGACAATGATTGATCCGGCAATTGTTCCGCAGAGAACACTTTATACTGGCGCTAAGATGCCAGCTGTTGGAATGGGTACTTTTGGAAGTGACCATGCAGATGCAGACGCAGTTTCTGCTTCTGTTGCAGGTGCACTTCGCGTAGGTTACCGTTCTTTTGATTGTGCTGCATGTTACGGAAATGAAGATATGATCGGAAAGATTTTCGCAGATGCATTTGCAGAAGGTATTGTAAAAAGAGAAGAACTTTTTATTGCCTCCAAAGTATGGAACGATATGCATGGTGACGGAGATGTACTGATTGCCTGTGCGAAGACCTTAAAGGATCTGAAGCTTGACTATCTGGATATGTATTATGTTCACTGGCCATTCCCGAACTATCATGCACCACATTGTGATGTGGATTCCAGAAATCCTGATTCCAAACCGTTTACAGTAGAGCGCTTTATGAAAACCTGGCGCCAGATGGAGCGCCTGGTAGATATGGGTCTGACGAAACATATCGGTATGTCTAATATGACAATCCCGAAACTGGAGGCAGTACTTCCACTTTGCAGAATTAAACCAGCTGCGATCGAGATGGAGCTTCATCCATGCTTCCAGCAGCCGGAGCTGTTTGATTATTGCAGAGCGCATGGTATTGAAGTGGTAGGATTCTGCCCAATTGGTTCTCCTGAACGTCCGGAACGTGATAAAATGCCAGAAGATATTGCGGATATTGAACTGCCAGAGCTGAAAGCAATTGCAGCGGCACATGGTGTACATCCAGCAGTTATCTGCATTAAATGGGCTGTACAGAGAGGTGCTTCCCCAATTCCATTCTCTTTGAAAGAGAAGAATTACACCATGAACCTGAAATGTGTCACGGAGGATCCTCTGACAGAAGAAGAGATGGAAACCATCCGTTCCCTTGATAAGAATAACCGTCTGATCAAAGGCCATGTATTCCTGTGGGAAGGTGCAAAGGACTGGCACGATCTCTGGGATGAGGATGGAGTGATTGTAAAATAATGGTTATAATTTCAAAGATTCTTTGAATATCTTACACAGCAGAAAAGCTGCAGGGTTTATAATGCTTATAACTTTGCAGCTTTTTTTGTTACTAGTACATCGAATATTAAGTAACTGCCATATTGACTTGTCTGATTTCTTCATCTGCTGCGTTGTCGTCGGTCGCCGTAGCCACCGCTGCGCCTCTTTCCTCCGCCTTGCATATGAAGAAATCATCCTGCGTCAATATAGCAGATACTTAATTTTCGATGTACTAGTAAACAGTAACCAATGTTTTTTAAACAAACTCTGGAATTGTTTGTTTAGTTTGCATGATTTTATGGTATGTGATAATATAATATTTAGCTGAAATTAATAGAATACCATGTGCAAACAGGCACCGGGGGGGGGAGCCGATGAGGTACATGCTGTGTATAGAAAGGGAAAGCGAAAACTATGTATCGAATTTTACTTGTAGATGATGAGATCCTGGTACGTGACGCCATAAAGGAGAATATTGACTGGAAGTCCATGGATTGCCAGCTTGTAGGAGACTGCGAAAACGGAAAGCAGGCAGCAGATTTTGTGAAGAGCCATCCGGTAGATATTGTTCTCACAGATATTTTGATGCCGTATATGGATGGAATGGAACTGAGCCATTTTCTGCATGATAATTACCCGGAGATCGTAATTGTGATCTTCAGTGGCTTCGGGGAATTTGAATATGCAAAGAAAGCAATTCAGTATAATGTAAGCGAATACATGCTGAAGCCGGTAACTGCTATGGAGCTCAGAGAAGTTATTGGCAAAATGAAAGAAAAAGTAGATCTGCAGAGAAAAGAAAAGAAGAAAATAGAATCCCTCACAAAGACATCTCAGGATTATCACAAAAATGCTCTGGTGATTCGTTCGAAAGCGATTGAATCTCTGGTAAGCTGTACGCGGGATGTGCAGGAGAGCCTGGAGGAATTGTCTGGAATGGGAATTAATCTGGAGGCAGCATCTTATCGGGTTGCGTTATTTGACATGGATCTGTTTTCCGATATTCATCAGATTGATATGGAAAAACGCCAGGAGAGCGCATTAATGGCTTTTGTTTTATTTAATGTTGCAGATGAGATCGTGACAGACCGTAATGCAGGAATTGCCTATCAGGAAGGAAATAACCGGGTGTGTATCCTCTTTATGGGAAACCGCAGCAGGGAGTTTTCCAGAGAAATACAGGAAATCTGTCAGGAAATCCAGAAAAAAGTAAAAGAAGTGATCGGCATTGAAGCTTCAGCAGGAATTGGGGGCTGGGTAAGGAATCCCGGAGATACGATCCAGTCTCATAACCAGGCTGAGAAGGCGATTGAACTACGCTATTTACTGGGCGGAAATCTGCTCATTGACACAGAAACACTGAATCCGGAGAGAAGTATTTCTTTGCAGCAGCCATTAAGCGATATGGTAGATGGAATCAAGAAAGGCAATGAAGCTGAGATGAATCAGGCTCTTTCTGTTATGAAATCTGAGATCAAAAAGGCCAGAGTGGATAAAAGTCAGGCCTGTGTCTGCCTTCAGATGATTCTGCGCCATGCAGGAAGCTGCTGGGAAGCTCTTTCTTCTGAGAATGAAGATCTGTTCCACAAAAGAGAAATTCTCATGGGACGGGTAACCGAACAGAAAACTTTTAAGGAAGCTTTTAAAATGGCAGAGGACTATGTTCACGAGGTATTCGAAAGGTGCTCTTCCCTGAACAGCTCCAGCGGTCAGAAGCAGGCGGTACTTGCTATGGAATATATTCGCCAGCATTACAATGAGCCGGAATTAGGATTGAATGATATCTGCTCCTATCTGAATATTGGTACAAGCTATTTCAGTACTATTTTTAAGGAAGCCACAGGAGGCACTTTCCTGGAATTCCTCAGTAAGACCCGTATGGAAAAGGCAAAGGAACTCCTGGAACAGACTGCACTTAAGAACTATGAGATTGCGGAGAAGGTGGGCTTTTCAGATCCCCATTATTTTGGAATTTCTTTTAAGAAAATGACAGGTAAGACTCCTACCGAGTATGCGAGGGAAAAAAGATCCATATGAAAAGAAAAGTACTGACGGCAGCCGGCATATGTATTGGAATTTTGATTCTTACAGAAGGCAGCAGGTATTTTGTTCAGAATCAGAAATGCCAGAAGCAGCTGTTTGCGATGGACACCTATATGGAGTTTACCGCATATGGTAAAAACAGCGAAAAAGCTGTAGATGCAGCTATAGAAGAAGTACAGAAACTGGATGCGATGTTATCAGCAGAAAACAGTAAAAGTGAAGTATATGCCTTAAACGAACAGGGAAATCTGCAGGCAACAGATGATCTGGCAGAACTGATCCTCCGGGGAAAAGAGATTTATCAGGAGACAGACGGACTTTTTGACGATACGATTTATCCGGTGATGAAGCTATGGGGATTTCCTACAGGTAATTATCATGTGCCTACAGCTGCAGAAGTACAAAAAAAACTGGCACTGGTGGATGAAAATAAAGTAGAAATACAGACCCGGGACTCTGATGAAAAGGGCAGGGACAGCAAAGAAAAAGCAAAGTTTGTAACGCTTGGAGCAGATCAGCAGATTGATTTTGGAGGAATTGCAAAAGGATATACAGGTCAGAAGCTGGCAGAGCTTTTTCAGGAATATGGCGTTTCTTCCGCATTGGTTTCTCTTGGAGGAAACATTCAGGCGATAGGGACGAAGCCAGACGGCAGCAGCTGGAAAGTGGGAATACGTGATCCAAAAGGCGGACAGCAGGATTATATTGGTGTTTTATCTGTGGAAAATCAGGCCGTAATTACTTCTGGCGGTTATGAGCGGTATTTTGAAGAAGATGGGAAGACCTATATTCATATCATCAATCCCAGGACAGGATATCCGGCAGATGGAGATCTGCTGTCTGTGACAATCGTATCAAGGGATGGTACACTTGCAGATGGAATGTCCACGGCTCTTTATATCATGGGTTATGAGAAAGCTTGTCAATTCTGGCGGCAGCACAGGGAAGAATTCAATGTGATCCTGGTAACAGATGATGGGAAGATTCATATTTCAGAGAATCTTAAGGAAAATTTTCAGACAGAATGTGATCTGGAAATGATTGAATCCGAAAGTGAATAATTGCAGCTATAAAAGAGTTGTTGACAGCAGGTGAATTATTTCTGCAGAAATCAGTAATGAAAGGTATGAAAAATAAAAAGTTGAAATGAATGAGAAAAATGCAAGGGAGAGCAGCCTATGAATGAAAACAAAAGAGAGCGAAAATTTCTTAAAGGCTTTAAAAGTATTCAAAGCACTATATTTGTGGCTGTTTCTGCTCTGGTTCTCTGTGCGGTGCTTGCAGCGACTGCAGTATCAGTAAGATATACGAATTCTACAGTTTATGAGAACTCTGCCATTTATACCCAGACAATTATACATCAGCTGAATCAGAATGTTGATTCGTATATTACATATATGGATAATATTGCCTCAGTTATTGCAAAAAGCCAGGATGCGTATCAGCTATTGTACCAGCGCATCGGTGAGGATGAGGCTGTAAAAGAAGGACACAGGAAACGTCTCCTGGAACAATTCAGTACGATACTGAAAGGCCGTGATGACATCTGCAACATTGGAATCGTGCAAAAAGATGGAGTTATGCTTATAAACAGCGGATATCAGGCTACCAATCCGGATCTGGATCTTTCCACTCAGGAGTGGTACACCAATGCAGTAGATAATTATAATCAGTATTGTCTCAGTTCTTCCCATGTCCAGCATGTGATTAAGGACCAGCGTCCGTGGGTGATTACATTAAGCCGCGAAGTCCACAATTTCTATGGCACGGGAAACAGTGACGGTGTTGTATTTATTGACTTGAATTACAGCGCTATCAGTGAGCTCTGTGACCAGAACAGCATTGGGGATAAGGGTTATGTATTTATTCTGGATCAGAATGGGAACATCGTTTATCATCCAAGCCAGCAGCAGCTGTATAATGAGCTTCAGACGGAGAACATTGATATTGTTATGAATGCCGACACAGATACGGTAGTAACAGGAGAGGGAGATGACGAAAAAATCTATACACTTGCCCGCTCTGAGATAACTGGCTGGACGATTGTTGGCTGCATGAATATGGCAGAGCTTTTAAAGAGCAGTAAAGAGGCCAATAACATATATGTAATGACGGCCATTGTACTGGTTGTGATCGCCATGCTTATTTCCAGCTTTATTGCCAGAAGCATAACTCTTCCGATTCAGAAGCTTCGTGATTCTATGGAAAGGGTTCAGGAAGGAGATTTCAAGGCAGCAGATGATCTGGTTATACCTTCCCAGAATGAAATTGGAAGTCTTACCACATCATTCAATGTGATGACCCATAAGATTGAAGATCTGATGGCACAGAATGTCCATGAACAGGAACTGAAGCGAAAGAGCGAACTGAAAGCTCTTCAGTCCCAGATCAATCCCCACTTTCTTTATAATACGCTGGATTCCATTATCTGGATGGCGGAAGGGAAGAAATATGAAGATGTAGTATTGATGACCGCTTCTCTGGCACGACTTTTGCGGCAAAGTATCAGCAACGAAGATGAAACGGTCCTCATCGGCCAGGAAATCCAGTATGTAAAGAGTTATCTCACCATTCAGAAAATGCGCTATAAGGATAAACTGGAATTTGAGATCAATGTGGATCCATCTATTAACAGTGTGCATATAGTGAAACTTGTACTTCAGCCAATTGTGGAAAATGCAATTTATCATGGTCTTAAATATAAGGAATCAAAAGGGATGCTTACTGTTAATGGATACCAGAAAGATGGAAATGCAGTTATCGAAATAGCAGATGACGGTGTGGGAATGGATGAGGAGACCCTGAACCGGATTTTTGAGAAGCATAAAGTCAATTATCGTTCTAATGGTGTTGGTGTATACAATGTTCAAAGACGTCTCAGTATGTACTATGGAAAGGAATATGGTCTGAGCTATAAAAGTGAAAAAGGAAAAGGTACGACTGTTACAGTGGTAATTCCGATCGAGCAGGAGGAACATCATGAAAAAGCGTAAACAATGGCTTATGCTTGTATGCATAGCGCTGGCGGTGTGTCTGGTTTCCGGAGGAATGCTTTATATTCGTCAAAAAAATAATAACAAAAAGTGGTCATTAATTTACATACCGAAAACAGAGGATGGAACCAATGACTTCTGGACCTCCCTGATTTCAGGGACAAGAATGGCGGCGCAGGAATGCGGTGCAGAACTGGAAGTGCTGGCACCGGAGAGAGAACAGGATGTGGAGGTACAGAATAAACTTCTGGAAGAGGCCATTGAGAAAAATCCGGATGCAATATTGTTTTCCCCTTCCAGCTTTGATGCTTCCGATGAATTATTGCAGGAGGCAAAAGATAAGGGAATCAAGATCACATTTATAGATTCCTATACAGAAAGCAATATTCAGGATATGACAGTTGCCACAGATAACCTGGAAGCAGGAAAGCAACTGGGGGAATATGCCAGAACTTTTTTAAATAAGGATTCCCAGATTGCAATTGTAAGCCATGTAAAAGGTGTTTCCACTGCAATCGAAAGAGAACAGGGCTTTCGGGAAGGTCTGGGGGATTATAATAAGAATGTTGTAGACGTAGTATATTGTAATTCCCAGTTTGATAAGGCTTCCCAGCTTACAGAAGAACTGATGGAGAAATATCCGAATCTTGAAATGATTGCAGGAATGAATGAATATTCCTCTGTAGGCGCAGCACGGGCGGTACAGAAACATGATATGGAAGACCAAATCCAGGTAGTGGGGGTAGACAGCTCCCAGGAAGCAGTTCAGCTTATGGAAAAGGGTGTCTTCAAGGGAATTGTTGTGCAGAAAGCGTTTAAGATGGGCTATCTGGGTGTAACGGAGACTGTGCGTATGCTGCAGGGCAAACCTTACGATGAGAATGTAAATTCCGGCTGTCAGCTTGTAACTCCGGAGAATATGTATTCCAGCGAAATCGAAAAGCTGATCTTCCCATTTAATACCATAAAACAGACTTTGTAGCTGTTCTGTATCTTCACAGCTGCACGTTTTGCGGAAGAGTTACCCGATTTATGCTGTACCAGATCTTTTTAATATACTCTGTCAGATAAAATGAGACCTCAGGTTCGATCCTTTTGCGTTTCTTACGTATGAAAAGGATTGAATTTGAGGTTTTTTGATTTTACACGGTAAAGTGTTAGTGCATATTTCACATAAAAGGTTAAAAATTTATGACCATACCGTAAATATTTAACCTTTTTCTGGAAAATATTCTATTACAATTGTGCAGAATTCAAGGTATTATATAGAAAACGCAGAGAGTGCAAAAAGTTATTGCTCAGGAAGAGTGAGGTAAACCTGGACAATAACAAAAAATCAAGGAGGGTGAAAAGTTGGAAAAGTTAAAACAAAATCCAATTGTGAAAAAGCTCGGCCTGAACAGAATCATGCTTGTCTGTATTCTTGTTCTTATGTTCGTAGTTTTCAAGGTAGTACTCGGAAGTAAATTCCCTGTTGGCGACAGTATCAAATCTACTTTGAACTATGTATACTTCCTGGGCTTTTTATCACTTGGAGTAACATTTGTAATTGCTACGGGAGGAATTGATTTCTCCATCGGACCGGTTATGTTCTGCTGTGCACTGGTTTCCGGTTACTGCATGACTTCTTATGGAGTTCCTTGTGCAGCTGCCATGGTTCTGTGTGTGCTCATTGGTCTTGCATTTGGTATATTTAATGGATGGCTGGTTTCTTATATGTCAGTTCCGCCATTTATCGTATCCATGGCTTCCATGAACATTGCAAAAGGTATTGCTTCTGTATTTACCAAGACACAGTCAGTCAGCTGGCCGCAGAGTTCTGATCCGGTAAACGGATGGTTCCGTAATATCACATCTTATAATGGATTCCCGGTTGGTCTTGTGATCTTCCTTGGAATGGCAGTGGTTTGCGGTATTGTTCTTTACAATACAAAGCCAGGACGTTATATCCTTTGTCTTGGATCTAACAGCGAGGCAGTTCGTCTTTCTGGTGTCAATACCAGAAAATGGAGAATGCTTGCATATGTGATCTGTGGATTCCTGGTAGGAATCGGAGCACTGTTCTTTGTAGCTACTTATACAACCGTTCAGCCAGGATATGGCGATCAGTATAACAACGAGGCAATTGCAGGCTGCGTAATGGGTGGTACATCCATGGTTGGTGGACTTGCTTCCATCGGCGGTACTGTAATCGGTGTATTTATCATCTCTCTTCTTCAGCAGGGAATCATGGCATTTGGTCTTGGCAAAGGACAGCAGATGATAATTACAGGTATCATTGTTATTGTAGCAGTTTACGCTGACGTTTCTGCAAGACGCAGAAAGAACTGATCATAAGGGAGGATTCGACAATGGGTGAAGTTATTTTAACTATGAAGGATATTGATAAGTCCTTTCCTGGAGTTCATGCCCTGGATCATGTTAATTTCGAAGTGAAACGCGGTGAAGTACATGCACTTATGGGAGAGAACGGAGCCGGAAAGTCCACACTGATGAAGGTGCTTACCGGTATTTACCAGAAGGATTCCGGAACAATTACATATAAAGGCAAAGAGACAGAATTTCACAATACCCGTGAAGCTCAGGATGCCGGAGTGGTAATCGTACATCAGGAATTAAATATGATCGGAGATCTGACTGTTGCACAGAATATCTTTATCGGACGTGAACCGAAGAAGGGAATCCGTGTAGACGACAAGAAGATGATCGAAGATTCCAAGAAATTATTTCAGGATCTGAATATTGAGATCAATCCGAGAGAAAAAATGAGTAATCTTACTGTTGGTAAGCAGCAGATGTGTGAGATTGCAAAGGCTATTTCCCACAAAGCTGAGGTGATCATTTTTGATGAGCCGTCAGCTGCTCTTACTGAGAAGGAGATTGCGGATTTATTTGAAATCATTAAAGACCTTCGTAAGAAGAATCTGGGTATTGTATACATCTCACACCGTATGGATGAGATCAAGGTCATCACAGACCGTGTAACTGTCATGCGAGATGGTGGCTATGTTGGAACCCTGATTACAGCAGACAGTACAAAAGAAGATATTATCAACATGATGGTTGGTCGTGTTATTTACGAAGATCCGAAGGATCATAGCATGGTTGCCCCAGATGCCCCGGTTGTTTTGAAGGTAGAGCATCTGAACGCAGGCAAGATGGTTCAGGATGTAAGCTTCGAGCTTCGTAAAGGTGAAATCCTTGGCTTCTCAGGATTGATGGGAGCAGGACGTACCGAGACAGCCAGAGCACTGTTTGGGGCAGATCCGAAACAGAGCGGTAAGATTTCCATTATGGGTAAAGATGGACAGCTCCATGAAGTAACCATCAACAGCCCACAGGATGCTGTTAAATATGGTATCGGTTATCTGTCTGAGGACAGAAGAAGATATGGAGTTGTTGTTCAGAAATCTGTAACAGAGAATACAACCCTGGCTACCATGGAAGAATATTGCAACGGTTTATTCATCAACAAAGCCAAAGAGAAAAAAGTTACAGAGAGATATGTAAAAGAGCTTGCAACCAAGACTCCTTCTACAGACCAGCTGGTAGTGAATCTTTCCGGTGGTAACCAGCAGAAGGTAGTTATTGCAAAATGGCTTACTCGTGACAGTGAGATCCTGATCTTCGATGAGCCTACAAGAGGTATCGACGTTGGTGCGAAGAACGAGATCTACAAGTTAATGAGCAAGCTTGCAGCAGAAGGAAAATCTATTATTATGATTTCCTCTGAAATGACCGAGATTCTCCGAATGAGTGACCGAATCATCGTTATGTGTGAAGGTAAGGTGACAGGAAATATTGATATTTCTGAAGCTACACAGGAACACATCATGAATAAGGCGACACGGAATATCGATTAAGGAGGACGTCATGACTAAGAAGAAAAAAAGTATTTTAAGTGATCAGAGATTTATTGTTTTGCTGGTTATCATTGCACTGTCTGCTGTTTTCTCCTTTATGAGTAAGGAGTTCAGACAGTACACCACAATCCTGAGTATGCTGGATTTCTCATATTATGACCTTCTGATGGCAATCGGTGTTACATTCCCGCTTATCACAGGCGGTGTAGACCTGTCAATCGGAACTGGTATGGTATGTTACGCATTGATCGGCGGAACACTTGTAAGAAGCAACAATGTTCCAGTAGTAGCAGCAATGCTGCTCTGTGTAGTGCTTGGAATTGCAATCGGCGCATTGAACGGTGTTCTCATTGGTATCATGAACCTGCCGCCATTCCTTGCTACTCTTTGTACCTGTATGATTACCCGTGGTGCTGGTTCTCTTTGCAGTGCTACACCATGGCCAACACTGAATCAGCCAGGCGGATGGTTCCATTCCATCTTTAAACTGACAATCGGACAGGGAAGAAGCGCTTCCCGTTACCCGCTCGGTTTCCTTTGGATGATCCTTCTGGTAATCCTGATGGAGTTTGTTCTGAATCATACAAAATTCGGACGTTACACCATCGCAATCGGTTCCAACAAAGAAGCAGCTGCTCTTTCCGGAATCAATGTTAAGTTTTACCATGTAATGGTATACGTAGTTTGCGGTCTGTTTACCGGACTTGCAGCTATCGCATACGCAGCAGTAACTCCTACTGTACAGCCTGGTACTGGTGCCGGACTTGAGATGGACGCAATCGGCGGTGTATTCGTTGGTGGTGTTGCAGCTTCCGGTGGTTATGGATCTGTAGTAGGAACTCTGGTAGGTATTTTCGTAATCATGCTGTTAAAGACCGGTCTTCCATATGTCGGTCTGCAGGCAAACTGGCAGCAGATCATCACAGGTGTTGTATTGATCGTTGCAGTATTGATCGATATCCTGAAAGAGAAAAAAAGTGCACACTAATAACTGAAACATACAGGCTGGCTTACAGACAGTCAGCCTGAAGAAAAGCAGAATTCTGTTTATAAGCAGAACAGCTGGTAAACAGCAACAATTTCATAACGGATGTGAAGCGTCGGAGAGTGTAGCGACGTATCATCATAAAAACTATATAATTTTTATTTCAAGGAGGAAGTAGTAAATGAAAGCAAAGAAAGTTATGGCATTGGTACTCTGTGCAGCAATGGTATCTGGTTTAGCAGCAACAACTGTTATGGCAGCTCCGGAAGATCAGTTTGAAGGACTTACAGCTAACGAAGCTTATGAGTTCCCTATGATGGTTAAATCCTTCCAGTCTACATACTGGGAAGCAGCTATGAAAGGTATGGACAAAGCTGCTGAAGAATTAGGTGTTACCTATACAGCACAGGGACCAAACAGTGAGTCCGATATCGCTGATCAGGTTAACATGATCAATACAGCTATCGCAGCTAATCCTGTTGGATTAGGACTTGCAGCTTGTGATACATCTTCTGTTCAGAAAGCTCTTCAGACATGTGTTGACAAAGGAATCCCGGTTGTTACATTTGATACAGGTATCGCTGATGCTCCGGAAGGATCTGTAGTTTGCGAAGTCTGCACAGACAACAATCAGGCTGGTTCTGTAGCAGCTGAGAACATGTATCCGGCAATCAAAGACGTTATCGCTAACGCTGACGGACAGGTTATCATCGGTGAGGTTAACCAGGATGCTACAGCTCTTAACATCCAGCAGCGTGGTACAGGATTCATCAATAAGATGATCGAGCTGATTAAAGCTGATGGAAAAACAGTAGCAGTTAAAGGTAATGAGTTCTATGTAAACGCAGCAGAGGGTGCTGACGCAGAAGAAGCTGACGCAGACGTTGTTATCCAGGTTGCAGTTCCGGCACAGACAACTGTAGAGCTTTGCTCCACAGAGGCTCAGGCTATCCTTTCCCAGGAAAACTGTATCGCAATCTTCGGTTCCAACCAGGTTTCTGCAGAGGGTGTTCTTGCAGCTAACGCTAACCTGAACGTTCTTGGTTCTGACGCAGCTAACGGCGACGTTATCGGTGTTGGTTTCGACGCTGGTTCTATCATTAAAGCAGCTGTAACAGATGGCACATTCCTTGGTGCAGTTACACAGTCTCCTCTGATGATGGGATATTATGCAATCTACGCTCTGACAGCAGCTGCTAACGGAGCTGAGCTTGAGGATGTTCCTACAGCTGGTTATTGGTATGATTCTACAAACATCGACGATGAAAACATCGCTCCAAACCTTTACGACTAATTAAAAAGTAAAGAGACGACACAACGTCCAATGTTTGCAGGTTTATAAACTGTGAATGAAACAGACCCCTGGGGCATTGCCCCGGGGGTTTTCTGGGTGAAAGAGGAATTATTGCAGCACGGAAATATTGTCACTATCTTCCGGATACTTTATGTAAGAGGTTTTTGTGAATATAGTGGGCAGAACATTCTGTTTGCAAATAAGGACACTTTTTTAGACAAACAAGGTTCTTATTTATTGATGAATATTATAGTACTATGATATCATCAATTAGAAAAGCCGCTGTATAAGGAATATCAGGATTGGTACGTTATTGTGTTACTGTTCACTGGTAACGTTCCGCGAGGCGTTTTTTGTGAACAAAGTTCACAGAAAACCCGAGAATTGCGTGGCAAAATCATGCGAATGCATGATTTCTGTGCATCGCGAAGCGCGTTACTGTGAACGGAGTGAACAGTAACGTTATTGTTTATGGAAAATGTTTGATGAGACATTTGTGTAGGACAATAAGACAGGAACCTTGATACATACAGCGTAATTTTACAATTGAGGAGGTTTCAGAAAATGACAAAGTATTATTTAGCAGTTGATATCGGTGCTTCCAGCGGACGTCTGATCCTTGGACATCTTGAGAATGGAAAAATGGAGCTTGAGGAAGTTCATCGTTTTGAGAACGGAATGGTAAAGAAAGACGGCGAGCTTTGCTGGGAGTTTGACAGACTTTTCCAGGAAATTAAGAATGGTCTTAAGAAATGTAAAGAGATCGGCAAGATTCCGGTAAGCATGGGCGTTGATACCTGGGGCGTTGACTTTGTACTGATGGATAAGGACGATAAGGTCCTTGGAAATACAGTTGGATATCGTGATCACAGAAATGAAGGTATGGATGAGGAAGTATATAAGACAATTTCTCTTGAGGATCTTTATGCACGTACCGGTATTCAGAAAGCAATTTTTAACACGGTATATCAGCTGATGGCTGTGAAGACAAAACATCCGGAATATCTGGAACAGGCTGAAACTATGCTTCATGTACCGGATTACTTCCATTATCTTCTTACAGGCAAGAAAACCTGTGAGTATACAGAGGCAACAACAGGTCAGCTGGTAAATGCAGAAACAAAGGACTGGGATTACGAACTGATTGATAAACTTGGATATCCAAGAAAAATGTTCCAGAAATTGATCATGCCTGGTACCAGTGTTGGACACTTTACAGAAGAGGTAAAAGCAGAAGTTGGGTTTGATGTGGAAGTTGTAGCACCGGCTACACATGATACCGGATCCGCAGTTCTTGCAGTTCCTGCAAACGACGACGATTTTATTTATATCAGCTCCGGAACATGGTCATTGATGGGAATTGAAAGAGAAAAAGCTGACTGCTCCAAGAAGAGTTGCGAGATGAACTTTACGAATGAGGGCGGCTATGCAGGAAGATTCCGTTATCTGAAGAATATCATGGGACTTTGGATGATCCAGTCTGTTCGTCATGAATATGATGATAAATATGGATTTGCAGAAATCTGTCAGATGGCAGAGGAAGCGAAAGATTTCCCATCCAGAGTAGATGCAAATGATGAGTGCTTCCTTTCTCCGGAAAGCATGATCGAAGAGGTTAAAGATTACTGCAGAAGAACCGGACAGAAGGTTCCGGAAACTTTAGGAGAAATTGCTACTGTTATTTATACCAGTCTTGCTGAGTGCTATGCAAAGACAGCAAAGGAACTGGAAGAGATGACAGGAAGAACCTTCAGCCGTATCCATGTAGTTGGCGGTGGTTCCAACGCAGGCTATCTTAATGAGCTGACTGCGAGAGCAACAGGCAAAGAGGTTCATGCAGGTCCTGGAGAGGCAACTGCAATCGGTAATATTACCGCTCAGATGTTAAAAGCAGAAGAGTTTAAATCAATCGAAGAGGCTCGTACTACCATTCATGAGTCCTTTGGCATTAAGGTATATCAGGCTTAATGAAAAGTTAAAACAGCCGGGATATACGATCATTTGCATAATATATCAAATTAAACAGGAGGTACTACTATGTTAGTAAACACAAAAGCAAAAGTTGGTGTATTTTCTATTGCTTTAGGCGCATATCTGCCTCAGTTCCCTTCACTGGTACCAGAGTTTGAGGCTCAGTACGAGGCATTTAAGAAAACAATTCCGGATACCGTAGAGATCATCGATGGAGGAATGGTAACAACAAAAGAGCAGTCTATGGCTGCTGGGGATAAATTCCGTGCAGCAGACGTTGATCTCGTTTTCCTTCAAATGTTAACCTACGCTACATCCTACAACATGCTTCCTGCAATTCGTGACCTGAATGTTCCGGTTGTTCTGGTAAATGTTCAGAAGCTGAAAGCTCTGGATTACGATCACACAGACATTGCTACATGGCTCGGCGAAGGATATGCATGCGGTGCTGTTGGAGAAGCTGTTGCTGACCTTGAGAGAGCCGGAAAGAGACATGCTGTTATCACTGGTGTTGTCGAAGGCGGAGATCCAGGCGTTCAGGCTGAGATTGAAGACTGGTGTAAAGCTGCTCAGGTAAGAAGAAGATTCCGTGACACAAATATTGCCCAGATTGGAAGACCTTACCCAGGTATGATGGATCTTTACATTGATGAGACCAACCTGTACAACAGAATGTTCCTTTATACCAAACAGTTTGACTGGGAAAAAATGTGGGCAATTGCGGATGATATCACAGATGAGGATGCAATTCGTGCAAAAGCTCAGGATATTCTGGACACCTTTGATATTGAGGGCGGCGGAACAATTGAGAAAGTATGGGATATGGCAAAATATGTTGTAGCATTTGAGAAATGGGTAAAGGATGAGCATCTTGGAATGATCGCTTCCCATTATGACGGATTTGCACAGGGCAAGGCTGGTGTCCTTGACAGTATGCTGATTCCGGCATTCTCTATGCTGATCAAACAGGGTACTGCATGTGCTGTTGAGGGTGATATGAAGGTTGCCATGGCAATGAGTATTCTGAAGACAATTTCCGGCACAGGCCAGCTTTCCGAGATGTATTCCATTGATTTCAATGATGACATCTGCATTATCGGTCATTCCGGAAGTGGTGATGCTGATATTTCTGATAAGAAACCTACCATGAAGATCGTACCAGTGTTCCATGGCAAAACAGGCGGTGGATATCTGACACAGTTCTATCCATACACCGGTCCGGTTACTTATCTTGCAATCACACAGGATGGCGACGGACGCTTCAAATTCGTTGTTGCTGAGGGAATCAACGAGGAAGGACCAATCCTTTCCTTTGGCGATACGAACATGAGAACCCGTTTTACATGTGGTGCAAGAGAGTTTGTAAACCGCTGGAGCGAAGCTGGCCCGACACATCATATGGCAGCTGCAACAGGCAGACATATTGATACCATTCTGAAGGTTGCAAAGATCTTCAATGTACCGGTTGATATCGTAACAAGATAATTTTCAAAGTTGTGCAAATAATAGCAAGAATAAGACCATCTATATGGTTTGTACACATATTCATATTCAGCAAAAGAGAGAGTCGTCAGACTCTCTCTTTTGCTGTAGATGATAAGATTAAACTGCTATTTGTTTTCCGCATCCTTCTTCGCCGGAATTCGGATTTGTACTTCGGTTCCTTTTCCTACATCGCTGGAATAAGTCAATCCATAATCTGCGCCATAAAGCACTTGAAGCCGTCTGTGAGTATTATAGATCGCAATATTGGTTCCACCTGAAATACTGGTTCCCTCCCCGGAAAGAATCATGGGCAGTTTATCCGGCGCGATTCCAACTCCGTCATCAGAAATCAGAAGTACAATATCCCCATCCTCCATCCATCCGGTAAGTACAATAGTTCCAGACTTGGAAGGTTTTTCCAGAATTCCGTGAAGTATGGAATTTTCTATAACAGGCTGCAGGGTCAGCTTTGGAATCTGGTATTCCATCAGTTCATCCGGAATATCGGAAATGAAGGAAATGCTGTCATGATAGCGCATATTCTGCAGGTGCACATAGATGGAAACATGTTCTTCTTCCTTGGCGATAGTACTGATTCCCTTTTTGCGACTAAGTGTCAGCTTGTAGAATCTGGAAAGACTTTGCACTGCGTTACAGACCTCAGAGGTACGTCCCTGCTGGGCCATCCAGTTGATCATATCCATGGTATTATAAAGAAAATGGGGATTGATCTGAGCCTGCAGGGAATTAAACTCGGCAATTCGCAGATCCTCAGCAGCCTGGGCCTGTTTTTCCATAAGCTGGTTCATTTTGCGTGTCATATAGTTGTAAGTATCAATAAGATCACCAATTTCATCGTGCGCACTTGGGCTGTCCATAGGGACCGGAGGACCGTGACGGACTGTTCGCATCTGACTGATAACTGAGGAAATTCGCCCTGTAATGGATTTGGACAAGGTACTTGCGAGCAAAAAGGCAAGCGCCAGTACCGCAATATAAATGGACAAAAACTGCAGAACCAGGATATTACTCTGATTGATCAGGGGTTGGGAGGGAAGTACCGTCACCATAAACCAGCCTGGCTGTTTGATCCGGTAGAAACCAACGTAAACGGTTTTCCCCAGAATATCCTGCTCCACGAAACTGTTGGAGGACATGTAGGACTCCATGATCTTGTCGTAATCCAGCCAGTAAATTCCGGCGAGAGAATCACTAGAAGCAGAAACCAGGTTGTTACGCTCATTCATAATATAAGAAACACTGCCGTCCAGAGTAAGATTTTCAGACAGGATCTGCTGAAAATCATGACCGGAATAATAGACCGCCATATAAGCATCATAAGTTCCGTTGTTATAGATTACAGAAGCATGGGTGATATATGCCTGATCTCCATATGCCTTTTGTTCCTTTGTACCAAGATAGAAGGAGGGACAAAAAAGCTGGGAAACGCGGCTTCCGCGGAAAATACCATACCAGTAGGTTCCACGGATCTGATCGAGAGATAGAAAAGTATCTTTCAGGTCTTCCTTATCTAAAAGTGCATTTATGTCTGAAGGAGAGCCTTTTGGCATCTCCATATAAATCTTGACATTGGTAACGGGCGTATCAGCAATCAGCTGATCTATCTTTCGGGAAAAAGACGCTGCATCCAGGGAATCTGCCAGATCCGTGAAGGATTCAGTTATGGCATTTTTAAAAAGTGTCTGGTAAAAATCAAGGGAAGAAATCTCTTCGCTTACATCCAGGACTTTCTGAATAGATTCTTCTATCAACGGCGCCGTTTCAGCAGACCGGTCCTGTTCCTGGCGGATCGTATAGGAAACTACCATGTCGTAGGCTCTTCCATAAAAAAAGAAGATAATGGCAATCCCAGGAATTGACACAATCAAAAGGAGTACCAGGGTAAACTTGGACTGCAGGTTCAGATCCTGGTACCATTGCTTAAGCTTATGCAAATTATTTCACACTCCTCAAAAATATATAGGTGTTTTGAAATATATAAAATTTTTTATGTGGTGCAGGAAACTAACTCATTTTCTCTCGATATTCAGAAGGAGAAAAACCTGTATACTTCTTAAAACTTTTACCGAAATAATTCCCGTCACTGTATCCCACCCGCGAGGAAATATCTGTAATTTTATACCTGGGGTCAGACAGCAGCTGCTTGGCCTTTTCCATTCTGTATTCTGTGAGGTACTGATTTAAAGTCTGACCGGTCTCATTTTTGAAGAAGGTACACACATACGAGGTTGATAAAAATACATGATCACTGATATCTTTCACAGATAAGGTCTCGTTCATATATTTCTGTCCGATGTAATCTTTGATCAGAAAAATAGTAGAATTTTCTTCTTCTGTGCTGGCTGCTGTCTGGAAAAAAAATTCTGTCTTTTTCACCAGCTTCTGGTGCATCTCATTATAGGAAAAAATCTTCTCCAATGTGTCTATTAAATTTTCCTGGGTATCGGACAAAGTTAGCTTCAGCTGACGCGCAGCATTATCCAAAGCACGGAATAATTTGTAATAGAGATCCTTGGCCTGGTTAGGCAGAACATTCTGATTCTGGTTATAATACAGGAACAGATTGTCAAGGAAAGCTTTTGCTTTTTCCTTATTTTTTTCAGTGAGAAGAGTGAAAAATTCATTCTCCGGACTGGCAGAAAGCTCTGCTGTTGTTTCAGAAACAGGTGCCTGATAAAAAGGAGACAGAAAGGTACCTGTGGGGAAAAAGAAGCTGCTCTGCAGGGAAATAACTGCAGAAGTATAGGACTGATAAGCTTTGGAAATGCCTGTAACAGTGTCTCCGGCTGCGATGCAGAATCTGGTGCAGCGGGAATACAGACTACAGAAAAATTCTTCAATGCTTTTTCGAACGGCAGCTCCAGGAGAGGAACCAAACAAAAAGTAAACCATATACTGTACACGCTTTTCTGCAAAAATACAATCTATATGGAAGGTTTTTAAAAATTCCCGGACGGACAGAAATATGGCGTTTGCTTCTGAAAGAGGAAACTCCTCCTCGGTATCGGTCTTAAGCACGATTGCAGTAAAGGGAGTGGTATTGCTGATGGATAGAGACAGCTCATCTATGAGCTGGTCAATACTTTCCTTCGCATGGGCGAAAGGCTGGGTGAGAAGAAGAGCCAGGCGGGAAGCGCTTTCCATGGAATGGATGGACGCATTTTGCCGGGTACGTTTTTTTTCCAGGCAAAGATCACGGGCTTCCACAATGGCATCCCGGATTTCCACAGGGTTCAGAGGCTTTTCTATATAATTGACGGCTTTTAGCTTGATGGCAGCCTTTAGATATTCTTTATCCGAATATCCGCTCATAAAAACAGGAACAATATCAGGAAGAATTTCTTCCAGCTGCTCCAGCATTGCGATTCCATCCAGACGGGGCATACGTACATCGCATAGCACAATGTCCGGTCTGTGTACTCTGGCCACTTCAATTCCGTTTATTCCATCATCTGCCTGAAGCACCTCCCGGATTCCGATGGATTGCCAGTCGATGGAAGAAATTACACCGGTGCGGGTAAGCTCTTCGTCGTCTACGATCAGTAATTTCATAATGAATCTCCGTTATAGGGACTCTGGAAACTACAGGAGTCCCATGCTTAGTGAAATAACAGTAACTGTGAAAAAATGAACAGTTTGCTGTAAGTTTATAAAAACAAATTGATAAAAAGTACCACACTCATCATACCACAATTATATCTAAAATACGAGAGTAAAAGCACCTTGCTTTGTGGAATATTTTAAGATCAGTGGAAAATTTTACCCATTAAGTGGAAAATATTTTACCCTGTTTCAAAATATTTTCCCATTTTCAAACAAAGTGCACAGGTGGTAGAATAATAACAGATCAAGAAAGGGAGGAGAAAAAGCCGTGTCTGAATATGTTCTTGAATTAAAAGGCATTACGAAAATTTTCCCCGGCGTTAAAGCACTGAACAATGTACAGTTCCAGTTAAAACCTGGCGAAGTTCACGCACTGATGGGCGAAAACGGTGCAGGTAAATCTACCTTCATTAAAGTAATTACCGGTGTACATAAAGCAGAAGAAGGCGAAATGTACCTGTTTGGAGAAAAAGTGGATTTCAAAGGTCCGAAGGATGCACAGGAAGCAGGAATTGCAGCTGTTTACCAGCACCCCACATCCTATCCACATTTAACAGTGGCTGAAAATATTTTTATGGGACATGAGATCAAGAAGAATCACATGATCCAGTGGAAGGCCATGAACGAGGAGGCAAACAAGCTTCTGAAGCAGCTGAATGCAGATTTCGATTCCACAGCAGAAATGGGAACCTTAAGTGTTGCCCAGCAGCAGATGGTTGAGATCGCAAAGGCATTGTCCACAAATGCAAAGATTGTTATCCTGGATGAGCCTACCGCTTCTCTTACAAAGAGAGAATCCGAGGAGCTTTACAGAATCGTAGATCAGTTGAAAGAAAAAGGCGTTTCCATTATCTTCATTTCCCATCGTTTTGAGGATATGTACCGCCTGGCAAGCAGAGTTACTGTTTTCCGTGACTCTCAGTATATTGGTACCTATGATGTAGACGGAATCACCAATGCAGACCTGATTAAAGCCATGGTTGGCCGTGAGATCAAGGATCTGTTCCCGAAACCGGAGGTTAAGATTGGTGATGAGATGCTTCGTATCGAGCACTTATCCCGTACCGGATATTTCAAAGATGTTTCCTTCAATGTACGCGCTGGCGAGATCGTAGGTCTTACAGGTCTGGTTGGTGCAGGACGTACAGAAGTTGTAGAGAGCGTCTGTGGAATCACAAATCCAGATGAAGGTAAGGTTTATCTGGAGGGAAAAGAAGTACATATCAAACAGCCATCTGACGCAATGAAAGAAGGAATTATCCTTCTTCCGGAGGATCGTCAGAAGGAAGGTCTGATCATGAGCTGGGGACTTGGAAGAAACGTAACACTTCCGACTATCAGCAAATATGCGAAGAACGGCTTCAATGACGAGAAGACAGAAAGAGATCTTTCCAAGAGACTTCTGGAAGAGGTTGATACAAAGGCTGTTGATATTTTCCAGCCTGCAAGCTCTCTGTCCGGTGGTAACCAGCAGAAGGTTGTAGTTGCCAAGGCTCTTAGCCAGGAGATGAAGGTTGTTATCATGGATGAGCCGACGAAAGGTGTTGACGTTGGTGCCAAGGCTGAGATTTATGCGATCATGGGTGATCTTGCAAAGAAGGGTTACGCAATTATCCTGATTTCCTCTGAAATGCCTGAAATCCTTGGAATGTCTGACCGAATCGTTGTAATGTGCAACGGACGTAAGACAGGAGAGCTTGGAAGAGGAGAGGCAACCCAGGAGATGATCCTTGAGCTGGCTATGGAGAAGGGTACAACAGGAAAGGGGGCAGCTAAATAATGGAAAAGAAATCTTTCATGAAAAAGCTGACAGGTTCCCGTGAAGCACTGCTTGCAGTGATCCTGGTTCTGCTTTTCGTAGTAATCACAATCATCAGCCCGTCATTCCTTACATTCAAGTCTCTGACGGATATGTTGAAAAACAATGCTGTAACAATGGTAATGTCACTTGGTATGCTGTGTGTTATGCTGGTAGGCGGAATTGATATTTCCATCATGTCTACTCTGGCACTGACTGGTATGTCAATTGGTATGCTTTTAAAATATGAGCACATTTCCAGTACTTTCCTGGCATTTGTGATCGCACTGGCAATCGGAATCGCATGTGGTTTCCTGGTAGGCCTTGTGATCTCCAGAGCGGATGTTCCTCCGATCATTGCAACAATGGGCTTCATGTACATCTACCGTGCAATGGGATACCTGGTTTCCCACAACGGTGAGTGGGCAAGTGCAGCAGCTCTTGGTAAATTTAAAGATTTTGCAACAACAAAATTCCTGGGAATGAGCCTTGTTATCTGGGTGATCATCCTTTGCTATGTAATCTTCTTCGTATTCATGAAATGGACTACACTGGGAAGAAGAATCTACGCAGTAGGAAGTAACCCAAGTGCAGCTGAGGTTTCCGGTATTAATGTAAAGAATATTAAGCTTCTTGTTTACACTATCATGGGTCTTCTTGCCGGTCTTGGCGGAGCCCTTCAGGTTTCCATTTACGCTTCTGCAATGCCTGATATGCAGCAGGGCGGTGAGATGGACGTTATCGCAGCCTGCGTTATCGGTGGTGTAAGCATGAGTGGTGGACGTGGTACAGTACTTGGTGCTCTTCTTGGATCCCTGATCCTTGCAACCATCGCAAAAGCACTTCCGCTGATCCCATTCTTCGATCAGCTGTGGCTGAATACCATCAAGGGTGTTATCATTCTTGTAGTAGTTGTTGTAAACATTGTTTTACAGCGTACAGCTGACAAAAATGCATTAAAGGGAAGGGAGATGTAATCATGGCTGGAAAATCTGGAAGAAGTATTAACAACGTGCCGAAAAGCCCTGTGAAACAGATAATCTTCAGCTGGGAAGGCATTCTGGTACTCCTGTTTATTGCAGTAAATATTTTCTGTGCAAACTTTTCCGAGTTCTATAATCTGAAGAGTCTGCTCCGTCAGATGCCTGTTTATCTGGCAGAAATCTTCTTGATGCTGCCGATGGCATACATTCTGGTACTTGGTGAGATTGATATTTCCGTTGGATCTATCGTGTGTCTCTCCGCAACAATGGCTTGTATTGTGGCAAACACAGGAGCTCCATTCATCGTGGTAATCCTTGCCACACTTCTGGTTGGATCCCTTTGCGGTGCTGTAAACGCATTTGTCCTTACCAGATTTGAAGAACTGCCTCCAATGATCGTAACACTTGCAACCCAGATCATTTTCAGAGGTATTGCAGAAATCGTTCTTGGAAGCGGCGGAAGTATTTCCGTAACAAACACAGAAGGCTTTGCTGCACTTGGCGGAAAAGTAGGACGTGTTCCTTACATTCTTTTCCTGGTTCTGATCCTTGGAATCATTGCAGCAGTTATCCTTGGAAAATGTACCTTCGGACGCAGAGTATATGCAATCGGTACCAACCGTCTTGCAGCTTACTACTCCGGAATCCATGTACAGAAGATCCGTTTCGTGATCTACACTCTGATGGGAACCATCTCCGGACTGTGTGCACTGTTCCTGATGTCTTCCTCATTCGGTGCAAATACCACAACCGGTAACGGATTTGAAATGGATGCCATCGCAATGGCAGTATTCGGAGGAATCTCCTCCACAGGTGGTAAAGGTAATATCGCCGGCGGTCTGATTTCCGCATTTATCATCGTCTGCCTTCGTGTTGGTCTTGGACAGAGAAATATCCATCCGCAGGTTATCCTGCTGATCATTGGTGTTCTTCTGATCGGTGCAGTTGCACTTCCAAATATCATTAAAGAAATTCAGAAAAAAGCAAAAACAGCAAAATAAAATTCCTTAACAACTAACTCATATTTTTTATAAGCTTGTAAACTGCTTCGCAGAAGGCGGAGCAGTTGCAAATAAAAACTGTAACTGTCGGCTGTTTCACTGATGGTGGAATGCTGAACCGTTACCAAAAACTATATTATTCCATGGGAGGAAAAAAACATGAACAAAAAAATCGTAAGCGCACTTCTTTGTGGAGCAATGATCCTTGGATCCGCAGTTCCGGCTATGGCTGGTTCAGCTGACGGAAAGAAAATCGCACTGGTTGGTAAATCAGCTGGTAACGCATTCTTCGAAATCGCTGCAAAATCCTTCGTAGAGACAGCTGAAGCAGAGGGCGCTACCGTTGATACTGTTTACCCAGAGGCAGCTACAGCAGATGCTCAGATCAAAGTTCTTGACAACCTGATCTCTCAGGACTACGATGCAATTTGCATCTCTGCAAACGATGTTAACGCACTTCAGGCAAAATTACAGGAAGCTATGGATGAAGGAATCAAGATCTCCTGCTTCGACTCTGCTACAAACCCGGACAGCCGTCAGATTTTCATCAACCAGGCTGGTACAGTTGCTGTAGGACAGGCTCTTCTTGATGCTTGCCTTGATATCTCCGGTGGAGAGGGACAGTTTGCGATTCTTTCCGCTACTTCCCAGGCTGCAAACCAGAACGCATGGATCGACGCTATGAAGAAGATTATGGAAGAGGATGACAAATATTCCAAACTTGAGCTTGTAGAAGTTGCATACGGCGATGACGAGCCACAGAAATCCACAGACCAGACAGCAGCTCTTCTTGAGAAATATCCGGATCTGAAAGTTATCTGCGCACCTACAACAGTTGGTATCGCTGCAGCTGCTAAATACCTTCAGGACAATGGATCTGCTTGCAAACTGACAGGTCTTGGACTTCCATCTGAGATGCTTGAGTACACAGGTGCTGATGATGAGCATTCCTGCCCATACTTCTATCTGTGGGATATGCAGGGCCTTGGAAAACTTTCCGCTCTGACAACAATCGCTCTGATCAACGACGAGATCACAGGTGCTGCTGATGAAACCTTCACAGCTGGTGACCTTGGTGACTACACAATCACAACAGCTGATGACGGTGGTACAGAAGTAGTTCTTGGTGCTCCACTTGAGTTCAACCCAGACAACATTGAAGAGATGGCTAAACTGTACTAATCAGACCGTTTAAGATTAGATGTTAATAAAGAAAAGGCCCTGCCGAGTGCAGGGCCTTTTCGCGTCCTGGATTTTCAGATACGCTCTAAAGTGTGTCTGAAAAATTATTCCCGCAATCTGCACGCACATTTTGCGGTACATTTTGCCCAAATTCGGTTGCCGTAGCCCGCTGCGGCGCCTTCATCCAGACAAGGAAGCAGATCTTGATTTGGCTTATTTGTGTGAATACATCTCTGTATGTTCTTTCATAAGCTCATCATGCAGCTTCAAAGAATCCCAGTGAACCGTAACCGGTGTAAGCATAGCTTTTAAGTTCACTGGCAGCAGGCCATTTTCCTTAAAGAAAGCCAGAAATTCATCCAGCTGCTCACTGGAAAAATCCTTCAGCACCATCATTTCTTCCTGAAAATTTTTTCCAAGGTTAAATACCGGATTCTTAGAAAACCCAGGAATCTCGAAGAGAAATCCGAGACTTTCCAGGTACTCTGGCTGCTGTACCATGCGGACAGAGATTCTGTGTCGGTTCAAATATCTACGGATCTGGCGAAGACGATCCTCATCTTTAAAATTATATAATAAAATCTGGGTTTGGGACATAAGTATCCTCCTTTTTGCGTTTATCTAAAAAGAGAATAACAGAAAAATTCCCTTTTTACAAGGAAAGTGTGGTATGATAAAAAAAACTATATTTTTAATTTTGTTATAGGAGACTACATGGCGAAAAAACGAAAAATGAAAATGGAATTCCGCTATTACCAGATGCAGGATGGAATCCCCATTCTGGCACTTCTTGGTGAAAAGTGGGTGCAGAATTATGGAAGGGATGTGGATTACCTTCACTTTCATAACTATCTGGAGATCGGTTTCTGCTACAGTGGCGAAGGAGAGCTGGTGTTAGGAGAAGAGCCTGTACGCTTTGCAGGGCGGGAATTTACCATTATTCCACCAAACTTTCCCCATACGACCACCAGCGATGTGGGAAATATCAGCAAATGGGAATATCTGTTTATCGATGTGAAAGGTTTTCTCCAGGTGGCAGCAGGAACGCCCCTCAGGGCAGAAAAAATGATCCAGCGTATTTATTCAAAAGCACTTTGCCTGAAAGAATCAGAATATAAAAGCCTTTCCAACAAAATAATCAAGATACTGGAAATCATGCGTGCCAGTGATGAGTTTTACCTGGAAGAAGCAAATGGGGTATTATTGGCACTGCTTGCGGAAGTGGCAAGAATGAACCGTTCCTCTGCTGAAGAAAATATTGAGGAAAAAGGAAAAATCACAAATATGATCTCCAGGGCCATCGACTATATTTCACAATGTTATATGGAGGATATCCGAATTGGTGATCTGGCAAAAGCCTGTCATATCAGTGAGACTCATTTTCGCAGGGTGTTTACCTCCTATATGCACATGAGCCCTCTGGAATATATTAACAAAGTAAGGATTCAGACTGCCTGCGAGATCCTGAAAAAGACAGATGAGTCTATCGCAGATATTGCCTACAAATGCGGTTTTACAACCAATTCCACATTTAACCGGAACTTTCGCCAGCTGATGGGAATGTCGCCGGCAGAGTGGCGGAAACGCCCGGAAAATTACGAACAGCAGCTCTTGAAATTTGATATTCATTCAGAGGAGGGATGGTAGAATGTACGATTATAAAATAGTAGAACAGGTGACCAGAAAGAAAAAAAAGCTTTCCGGAGCATTAAAAAAGACCATGGTATTTTTTGCCGTAGTGTTTGTGGTTATGGGAATTACCATATCCCAGGCCTTTATGCTGGCTGGTTTTTGCCTGGCAGGTCTTTATTTTATTTACGGGATCTTTTGTCAGCGGGATTATGAATACATAATGGAAAATGAACAGCTTACCATAGATGTGATTTATGGAAACAAATACCGTAAGACAGCCCATGAGCTGGATCTCCGGCAGCTGGAGGTGGTAGCCCCTCACTGGCATGATTCAGTGGCCAAGTACAAAAAGAACGGTGGAACAGAGCACTTAAAGAAGTACGATTATACTTCCTATGAAGAAGATACTCCCTATTACACAATGATCATTAAGGAAGACGGACGTAAGATCAAATTACTTCTGGATCTTACAGAAGAAATGCTCCATACCCTGAAAACCAGGTATCCTCAGAAAGTCTTTTTTGCATAGAAATAAAATAAAAGAATGTGAATAGTTCACAAAATATACATATAAAGTTTGTGAAAAAGTACAGAAAATCAAATGAAACATGTGTACATTAGTGAAAAAAAACCACACGCTTCGTGAACATGACGAAAAATTGTGAAAAAATGAACGAAACATGAAAAAGAAAAAAACGAGCATAATGGTTGAAAATGCACATTATATGGGCGGTATTGCATACATCACCCCATATGCGGATGGTATAATACATTCATAAGAAATACAGAGAAACAATTTTAAGGGAGGATATTTCTATGAAGAAAAAAGTACTTACCGTATTACTTACAGGTGCAATGGTAGCTTCCATGGCAGCAGGAGCAACAGTTGTATCTGCAGAGGACAACGACAACACATTAACCGTATGGGCATGGGACCAGAACTTCAATATCAAGTCCATGCAGATCGCAGCTGACCAGTATGCAGCAGATCATGAAGGCTTTTCAGTAGATATCATCGAGACATCTTCTGATGACTGCCAGACCAAGCTTACTACAGCAGCTAACGCTGGTGATTACAGCACACTTCCGGATATCGTTCTCATGCAGGATAACAGCTATCAGAAATTCCTGAAAGCTTATCCGGATGCTTTCACAGATCTGAAAGATATGAATATTAACTGGGATGATTTCGGAGCTCTGAAACAGTCCTATTCCATGGTAGATGATACACATTACGGTGTTCCGTTTGATAACGGTGCTGTTATCGCCTGCTACCGTACCGATATCCTTGAAGAAGCAGGATATACACTGGATGACCTTACAGACATCACATGGTCCAAATTCGAAGAAATCGGTAAAGATATTCACGAGAAGACCGGCAAATACCTTCTTACAAGCGAAGCAACAGGCGGAGATACCCTTATGATGATGATCCAGTCCTGTGGTGCGAACTTCGTTAACGAAGACGGCGAAGCTTACATTGTTGGCAATGAGACCGCTGAGAAATGTATCGATCTTTACACAGAACTGGTTCAGAACGACGTTGTGAAGCTTGTAAACAACTGGGATGAGTACATTGCAACCATCACAAGCGGTGAGGCTGCTGGTATTGTAAATGGTAACTGGATCACAGCTACTCTGATGTCCACTGAGGATCAGAAAGGCTTATGGGGAATCACCACAATGCCTAAGATTGACGGTGTTGACACAGCTACAAATTATGCAAACAACGGTGGATCTTCCTGGTATATTACCTCTAACTGCAAGAACGTAGAGCTTGCTGAGGACTTCCTTGCAAGCACATTTGGCTCCAGCACAGACTTCTATGATGCAATTCTTCCTGAGACAGGTGCTATCTCCTGCTATCTGCCAGCTGGTGAGTCTGATGTTTACAACGAGCCAAACGAGTTCTTTGGCGGACAGCCGATTTTCTCAACAATCGTAGAGTACTCTTCTCATATTCCGGAGTTCACAAAGACTCCATATCACTATGAGGCAAGAGAGTGCGTAAACACAGCTGTTGTTAATATCGTAAACGGAACAGCTAAGGAAGACGCTCTTCAGGAAGCACAGGATACACTGGCATTCAAGATGACTGAGTAATCCTTTCCGGGACAAGTAATTGAAATTAAATAGGGATTAATTATTAGGAGGCGGGGGACTGCTAAGTAGTCCTCCGTTTTCTGTTCAAAGAAAATGCCTGTTACTCCATACAGGCGCCTATCTAACAGTTGTACGGCTGAGCAAAAGGAAGTCACATAAAAACATTTTGCTCACTGGTACAGCTGTTAGATGGAAAAGTTGCAGTATATATAGGCTTGAAAGGAGGAGTTCCTGTGAATTCCAAGAAAAAAGGTATGACACTGGCTGCGAAGCAGAAAGCTGCCGGATGGATATTCCTGGCACCAGCTTCTATCATGATCGCCATCATGAGCTTTTATCCAATGATCCGGGCATTTATCATTTCCCTGCAGACAGGTGCCGGCGCAAATATGCGTTTTGCAGATCCAATCTTCAGTAACTACAAACGTATCCTTGCAGATAAAGTGTTCCAGCAGTCCATTGGCAACACATTCCTGTATCTGATCATTCAGGTTCCGATCATGCTGATTCTTGCGATTCTGCTTGCACAGCTTCTGAACAACAAAGACCTGAAGTTCAAAGGTTTTTTCCGTACATGTGTATTTCTTCCATGTGCAACTTCTCTGGTTTCCTATTCACTGATCTTCCGTTCCATGTTTGCAACAGACGGTCTGATCAACAGTGTTCTGATGAAAATGGGAATTCTCTCCACTGGATATAATTTCCTTGGAAACTCCACCAGCGCAAAGATTGTTATTATCATCGCCTTGATCTGGAGATGGACCGGATACAACATGGTATTCTATCTGGCAGGACTTCAGAATATCGAATATTCTGTTTATGAGGCAGCGAAGATCGATGGTGCAAACGGATGGAAAACCTTCTGGAAGATTACAGTACCGCTTCTGAAGCCGACTATTATCATGACCTTCATCATGTCCATCAACGGTACCTTACAGCTGTTTGATGAGTCCATGAACCTGACAAAGGGTGGTCCTGCAAACTCAACCATCACAATGTCACATTATGTTTACAATACCTGTTTTGTCAACGTGCCGAACTTCGGATATGCAGCAGCAATGTCCTTTATTATCTTTATTATGGTAGCAGTTCTGGCATTTATCAACTTGAAAGTAGGTGATACTCGTGACTAAGAAAAACAAATCCGCAATCCAGAGAAGATTGATTCCTACATACATTTTTCTGATCATTGTATCATTTTTCTCCGTTTTCCCGCTGTACTGGATGATTTCAGCAGCTACGAATACTTCCACGGATGTATCACGCGGACGTATTATTCCGGGAAGCTATTTCATGGAGAACTTTAAGAACCTGACATCCCAGCAGCCACTTTGGAGAGCACTTGGAAACTCCTTCTTCTATGCAATCCTGACTACAGTGATCTGCCTTCTGATCTGTTCCATCGCCGGATACGGATTCGAAGTATATCATGACAAAGGAAAAGACAAATTGTTTTCCATTCTCCTTCTTGCCATGATGGTTCCTCAGGTTGCTACTATGGTTCCGTTGTTTAAGATGTTCTCAAAAGCGAAGCTTCTGAATACATCCATCGGATTTATCCTTCCGATCATTTCCACGCCATTTATGATCATGATGTTCCGACAGAATGCAAGAGCTTTTCCAGTAGATATTATTGAAGCAGCACGAATTGACGGCTTAAGCGAAGTGAGAATCTTTTTCCAGATGTTTATTCCAACCATGAAATCCACCTACGCGGCAGCCGCTGTTATTACCTTTATGAATGCCTGGAATGCATACCTGTGGCCGAAGGTAATTATGACAGATAACAAAGCCATCACAATGCCAATGCTGATCGCCAACCTGATCACAGGCTATGTAACTGATTACGGTATGCTGATGTGCGGCGTATTATTCTGTTCCATTCCGACCATGGTTGTATTCTTCGTTCTGCAGAAGCAGTTTGCAGAAGGTATCACCGGTGCGGTGAAATAAGTTTGAAAATCTAAGGGTGCTGCGATTTATTTGCGGCGCCCTTTTTTCTGAACATGGATACGCAATCTATGGACGATTTTTATATATTGTTCTGTAAAAATTCCATGGAAATAGAAAGTTTATATTACTATAGTAAAACCAGTACAGGGCATCTGGAAAATATTGCCCGCAACGTTTAGAGAGAGGGTTACTGTTGTTACCAGTGAACAGTATCGAGAAAGGACTACATATGAAGGAATTTGATTATTCATTAGTTAAGAATCCCGAGTATTTTAAAGACGGAAGAATGGAGGCGCACTCCGATCATATCACTTATGCAAACGTGGAAGAGGCTTCCGCAGGTGAGACTTCTTACCGCCACAGCTTAAATGGAATCTGGAAATTCCATTATGCCCGCAATTACGGAAATACCATAAAAGGCTTCGAGAGAGAAGATTATTCCTGCAAAGACTGGGATGACATCCGTGTGCCGGCCCATATCCAGATGGAGGGCTACGATGCACCTCAGTATGCCAATGTGCAGTACCCATGGGAAGGACACGAGGATATTCACCCAGGGGAGATTCCGGAGCATTTCAATCCTGTGGCAAGCTATGTGAAATATTTCATAGTACCGGAACAGATGAAAGGAAAACGTCTTTTTATTTCTTTCCAGGGTGCAGAAAGTGGAATTGCTCTCTGGCTGAATGGCCAGTTTGTGGGATATAGTGAAGATTCTTTTACCCCGTCAGAATTTGAACTCACCGGTTATGTGAAAGAAGGGGAAAATAAGCTGGCAGCTCAAGTGTTCAAGTGGACAGCCAGCAGCTGGTGCGAGGATCAGGATTTCTATCGCTTCTCCGGAATTTACCGGGAGGTTTATCTTTATACAGTACCGGATGTGCATGTGTATGATCTCCAGATCCGCGCAATCCCGGATGAGAGCCTTAACAAAGCCCGGTTTGAAGTCAAGACCAGCACCTGGGGAAAGGGAAATGTGCATATTGCTCTGTCAAAAAATGGACAGACCATATTGGAGGAAAATAAGAGCTTAGGCGAAAATGCAGCAAATACAGGAAGTGACCGGAACGGAAAAGATGCAGCCGCTGAAGCTGCTGGCAGAACCGTTCAGAAAGGTGTTGCTGATACTTTTAGCTGGACGGTGGAGAATCCGATTCTCTGGAGTGCAGAAGATCCCCAGCTCTACGATTTGGTCATGGAGGTTTTCGATGAGAATGGTATTCTTCAGGAAGTGATCCCTCAGAAAGTCGGTTTCCGCCGATTTGAAATGAAAGATGGAATTATGACTTTAAATGGAAAACGAATTGTATTTAAAGGTGTGAACCGTCATGAATTCAGTTCCATAACAGGAAGATGTGTATCCGAAGCAGAGCTCCGCAAGGATCTGACCATTATGAAGCAGAATAACATCAATGCCATCCGAACCTGTCATTATCCGGATGCTTCTCTGATCTACCAGCTTTGTGATGAGTTTGGAATTTACATGATCGATGAGACCAACCTGGAAAGTCACGGCTCCTGGGATACAGCGGAATTTACGAAAGACTATACTTACGTGGTTCCCCATGATAAGCCGGAATGGCAGTCTATGATGTTAGACCGCGCCAATTCCATGTATCAGAGAGATAAGAACCATCCGGCAATCCTGATCTGGTCCTGTGGAAATGAGTCCTTCGGTGGTAAGGATATTTTTGAAATGTCCCAGCTCTTTAGAAATGCAGATCCTACCCGTCTGGTACATTATGAAGGTGTCTGCCATGACCGCAGATATAACGCTACCAGCGATATGGAAAGCCAGATGTATCCATCTGTGGAAGCAATTAAAGAGTTTCTTGCAAAAGATGATTCCAAGCCCTTTATCTGCTGTGAGTATACCCATGCCATGGGAAATTCCTGCGGTGCCATGCATAAATATACAGATCTGACAGATACAGAGCCGAAATATCAGGGTGGCTTTATCTGGGATTATATCGATCAGTCTATTTACAAAAAAGACCGTTATGGAAAAGAGTTCCAGGCATATGGCGGAGATTTTGGCGAGCGTCCTACTGATTATAATTTCAGTGGAAATGGTATTGCATATGGTGGAAATCGTGATGCGTCTCCGAAGATGCAGGAAGTGAAATTTAATTATCAGAATATTACCGCACAGGTAAGTGCTGATTCCGTGAATGTGATCAACAAAAATCTGTTTGTAAATACGGACACATTTGAATGCAGAGTAACCCTTCAGAAGGATGGAAACGTAATTCGTACAGAAGTACTGGATACAGCAGTGGCTCCTTTGAGCCAGATGGAATATGCTCTTCCATTTAAGAAGGAGGAGAAAGCAGGTGAGTACACGGTAACGGTTTCTTTCCATTTGAAAGAGGATATGCCATGGGCGAAAGTAGGTCATGAGGTTGCCTTTGGACAGTATGTTTACCAGGTGGAAACAGCTGTGAAACCTTGCACAGAGCATCTGGAGGTAATTCATAGTACCCATAATATTGGCGTGCGCGGAGCGGAATTTGAGGTGCTTTTCTCCGTATTGAACGGTGGTCTTGTTTCCTATAAATATGCAGGAAAAGAAATGATCGAGGCAATTCCGAAGCCTAATTTCTGGCGTGCACCAACAGACAATGACTGTGGAAATCTGATGGCAATGCGATATGGACAGTGGAAGCTTGCCAGCATGTATGTGAACCATAAGGATTACCGCGGAGCGGCATATGGACCTGGAAATGTACCAAAGGTAGAGGAAAAAGAGCATTCCGTAAAGGTATCCTATACCTATTTTCTTCCAACTATTCCGGCAGCTGAGTGTACACTTGCTTATGAAGTTTTCGGAGATGGAAGAATTCGTACCACACTTTCCTATGATCCGGTGAAGGAGCTTGGCGATATGCCGGAATTTGGTGTGATTTTCAAGTTTAATGCAGATTATGACCATGTATCCTGGTATGGACTTGGAGAAGCTGAGACCTATGCAGACCGTAAGAAAGGTGCAAAGCTTGGAATCTACGACAATATGGTAAAAGATAATGTGGCAAGATATATGGTTCCACAGGAATGCGGTGCCAAGGAAGAGGTCAGATGGGCGAAAATCACAGACCGGAAAGGCAGAGGAATGCTTTTTGAGATGGATAAAGAAAACGGTCCAATGATGTTCTCTGCCCTGCCATACACACCTCATGAGATGGAAAATGCAATGCATCCATATGAGCTGCCCCAGATTCATTACACAGTAGTGCGCGTGGCAAAAGGCCAGATGGGAATTGCCGGAGACGACAGCTGGGGAGCAAGAACCCAGGAAGAATATCTGCTGGATACAAGTAAGCCTATGGAGTTTTCATTTGTATTTAAGGGAATCTGAGAAAAAATACGTTACTGCTCACTCCGTGGTCAGTAACAAAAATACTCTTATCATGGCAACAAAAAGGAGATTGAGATGGCAAAAAAAATAGAATATGGCCGTATGCTGCATGGTGGTGATTACAATCCGGAGCAGTGGCTTGACCGCCCGGACATTCTGAAAAAAGACATTGAATATTTCAAAAAAGCACACATTAATACAGTATCTGTAGGAATCTTTTCCTGGGCAGTACTGGAACCGGAAGAAGGAAAGTACAATCTGGGCTGGCTGGAAGAGATTATTGACAATTTATATAAAGAGGGAATTTCCACGATCCTGGCAACACCGTCAGGCGCAAGGCCAAAGTGGATGGCCGATAAGTATCCGGAGATCCTTCGCATGGATCCGGACCGCACCAGAAGATTTTTCGGAGGCAGACATAATCATTGCTATACATCTCCGGTATATCGTCAGAAGGTTCACGATATGGACAAGCTGCTTTCCCAGAGACTGGGCAGTCATCCTGGTGTGATTCTGTGGCACATTTCCAATGAGTTTGGCGGAGAATGCTATTGCCCTCTTTGTCAGCAGAAATTCCGGGAATGGCTGAAAGAAAAATATGGAACCATTGAGAAGCTGAATTCCAGCTGGTGCACCACATTCTGGAGCCATATTTACAATAGCTTCGATCAGATTGAAGCCCCTTCCCCAAAGGGGGAGAACGAGCTTCATGCATTGAAGCTTGACTGGAACCGGTTCGTTACAGACCGCACCATTGATTTCATCAAAGGAGAGGTTGCTGCAATCCGTGAAGGTGGTTCTGAACTGCCGGTAACAGCCAATCTGATGTATGATTACAACGGTCTTGATTACAAGAAGTTCCGCGATGTTCTGGATGTGGTATCCTGGGACAACTATCCAAGCTGGCATAAGAAAGAGGAATTTTTCACTGCCATTGATGCAGGTATGCAGCATGATCTGATGAGGAGCATTAAGAATCAGCCATTTCTTCTCATGGAGTCCTGCCCATCTGCCACAAACTGGAAGCCCATCAATAAGCTGAAAAAGCCGGGAATGATGCTGGCTGCCTCTCTTCAGGCAGTAGCTCACGGCTCCGACAGCGTTTTATACTTCCAGCTGCATCAGAGCCAGGGGGCTTCTGAAAAATTCCACGGCGCAGTGATCGACCACTATGGCGGAGAGGATACCCGCGTGTTTAAAGAAGTGACAGAGGTTGGAGAGGCTCTGGAGGCACTGAAGGAAGTCTGCGGCAGCCAGATGAAGTCTCCGGCAGCAGTCCTTTATGACAGAGAAAATAACTGGGCAATCCAGGATGCACAGGGACCGCGGAATGAGAACATGTTCTACACAGAAGCGGTACAGAAGCAGTACCGCGCCCTGCGGGAACAGGGACTGAATGTGGATGTGATCTCTATGGAGCATGAGCTTTCCAGCTATAAGATCGTGGCAGCGCCAATGGCTTATATGTTCAAAGATGGTTACGAAGAAAAATTAAGAGCATATGCAGAAAATGGCGGAACCCTGGTGATCACTTACTGGACCGGCCTTGTGGATGGTACAGACAAGTGCTTCCTTGGAGGAACACCATACGGGCTTATGGAGGCAGCCGGTCTTCGTACTACGGAGATCGATGCTCTTTATGACTGGGAAGAGAACCATGGAATTTCAGAACCGGGCAATCATCTGGGAATCAGCGGCACCTACACTTGCAAGAACCTTTGTGAGCTGGTAAAGGTTTCTGATGCAGAAGTGCTTATGCGCTATGGCGATGACTTCTATGCGGGAGCTCCTGTAGTGACACATAAAGCATATGGAAAAGGTCACGTATATTACGTTGGCGCAGATATGGAACAGGCTTTCTACAGTGATTTCTACGGAAAGGCAGCAAAGGAAGCTGGCATTCAGGCACCGCTGGGATTCGTACCGGCAGAGGTTTCTGTCACCTTACGTGAAAATCAGGAAAATGAATATCTGTTTATCCAGAACTATGCAAGAGAAACCAAGGCAGTTCCGGTTCCAGCAGAATATGAAGTGATCTACGGCGCGGCGGATGAGATTATGCAGCCGCTGGCAACAAGGGTCCTGAAAAAGAAAAAATAGAGATTAAAAATAGCGGAAGAAGTTAGTGTGAAAAGAGGTTTTGACACTAACTTCTTTTTGTGTATATAATTAGAAAAACAGAAATCATGCAGCAGGAGGTATGTGCAGTGCAGAGAGAACTCTTGGAGCAGCTTCGTGAAATTACAGAAGAAGAGAGAAGGATCCTGAACGGAGAAGCAGAAGTGGACAGGGATCTTTACACGTCTGGAAGCGATTTTACCATTGACAGCAATAAGATGCTGGAGGAAGGAAAGCTGATCGCAATCCGCACCCATACCAGGTTTGTTCATTTTCCCCTTCACCGCCATAATTATGTGGAAGTACTCTACGTATGCGAGGGAACTCTTACGAATATTATAGATGGCAAACAGGTTATTGTGCGAAAAGGGGAACTGCTTTTTCTGAATCAGTTTACCCATCATGAGATTCTTGCAGCTGGCAGGAGTGACATTGCCATAAATTTTATGGTATTGCCGGAGTTTTTTGATGTGGCATATTCAATGGCAGGAAATAATAATGTTCTGGCAGATTTTCTGGTGAATGTACTGCGCCGGGATAACCAGCAGGGAGAATATCTTCATTTTAAGGTATCTGAGGTGCTGCAGATCCAGAATCTTCTGGAAAATATTATTTATTCCCTTGTAACAGGAAGGGGTAACCAGAATAAAATCAATCAGACTACCATGGGACTTATTTTTCTTTATCTTATGGACTCTGTACAGTATGTGGAAATGCGCCTTCCAAATCAGTACGAGAACATGATATCCATGACGACTCTGGATTATATTGAGCAGAAATACCGTACGGCCACCTTGACTGAGCTATGCGACATGCTTCACCTTCCCATGCATGTATTAAGCAAAATGATAAAAAAAACAACATGCTTTAATTTTAAGGAGCTGCTTCAGCGGAAACGTCTTAGTAAAGCTGTGGAACTGATGTGTGATACAGACCTTCCCATCAGCGATATCATTGCAGCAGTGGGATATGAGAACAACAGTTATTTTCACCGTGTATTCAAGGAAAGATATGGGGTAACGCCAAGAGCTTTCCGCGTGGCTAATAAGAAAAATGATAAAGTAAGATTATGAAGAACGCGTAAAAATATTTTTACAAAAAAATTATCATTTGTTCAAAAATATTTTTTGAATTATATATAAATGGTTGACATTTAATTAGAAAAAAAATAAAATAACTGTAACGTTTAAGATTTTTCTTACATAGAGGGGGAAAGTCTCAGGCAAATAAAAATATCAAGGAGGAAGTAAAATGAAAAAAATGTGTAGAAAAGTAGTCAGCCTTCTTCTTGCAGCAGTGATGGTGCTTACAATGACCGCCTTCGCTTCTGTTGTTTATGCCGCTGACGAGGACAGCGTTGAAGCTGATCCGAACTTCAAGATGGGAGTTATTCTTGTAGGTGATGAGACAGAAGGATATTCTGCAGCTCATATCGCCGGTGTTAAGGAAGCAGCTAAAGAGCTGGGCCTTGACGACAGCCAGATCATCTGGAAATACAAAGTTCCGGAAGACTCCAGCTGCTACGATGCAGCAATCGACCTTGTTGGACAGGGATGCTCCCTGGTAATCGGTAACAGCTATGGACATCAGACTTATCTGGTACAGGCTGCTCAGGAATACCCGGATGTAACATTCGTTTCCATGACAGGTGATTTTGCAGCAATCAGCGGATGCGAGAATTTCAAGAATGCATTCACCAACATCTATGAATCCCGCTATGTATCCGGTGTTGTAGCTGGTCTGAAGCTGAAAGAGATTCTTGAGGATGGTACTCTTACTACAGAGACACAGCCAGACAGCTTTGATGCAGACGGTAATGTAAAGGTTGGCTATGTTGGAGCATTCAGCTACGCTGAGGTTGTTTCTGGTTATACTGCATTCTACCTTGGTATTAAGAGCGTTGTTCCGAACGCTGTAATGGAAGTTAAGTACACAAACTCCTGGTTCGATATTGACAAAGAGGGTGCAGCAGCTGAGGCACTTATTGCAAACGGCTGTGTGATCATCGGACAGCATGCAGACTCTACAGGTGCTCCTGCAGCTACACAGAAGCTTCACGATGATGGCAAGATCTGCTACTCTGTAGGCTACAATATTGATATGCTTGAGACTGCTCCTACAGCAGCACTTACCTCTGCTACCAATAACTGGGCAGTATACTACAAACATGCAATTGCAACCGTAATGGGCGGTGGTGACCTTGAGCAGGACTGGTCCGCAGGATATAATGACGATGCAGTAGGAATCACAGAACTTGGTGAGTCCTGTGCAGAAGGAACTGCAGATTACGTTGCTGACATCGAGGGCAAACTGAAAGACGGTTCTCTTCAGGTGTTTGATACCTCTACATTTACTGTAGGCGGCGAGGAAGTTACTTCTGCACCGGTTGACCTTTCCTTCATGGATTACACAACTGATCCTGCAACTGTTGTATATCAGGGCGAGACTGTTGAGGCTATCGAGGATGGACACTTTGCAGAGTCCACATTCAGAAGCGCTCCATACTTTACACTTCGTATTGATGGAATCACAGAGGACGCAGACGCTGTTGAATAAGCAGTAATGCGAAATCCTGCGAAGCATGATTTCTGTGCATCGCGGAGCAGGTAGCTGGGAAGAAACCTGAACAGTTATCGAATTACATGAAATCCAAAAGGGGAGCTGTAAAAAGGCTTCCCTTTTGTTGCGTAAGCGGGAAAGTTAAAATCCACGCGGATGTGGGATTTTGGCGAACGCTTTAAAGATAGGCAAAACCAGAAGAGCTTGTTTTGCCTTGATTATAAAACGAGAAGGGAGGCACAACACTTTGGAATATGCCATTCAATTAAAAAATGTTACCAAAACATTTGGAAAAGTTGTTGCCAACAAAAATGTCAACCTTGACGTAAAAAAAGGTGAGATTCTCTCCCTTCTGGGAGAAAATGGAAGTGGCAAGACCACTCTTATGAATATGATCTCCGGTATTTATTTTCCAGATTCCGGCGAGATCATGATAGACGGTAGGAAAGTGGAAATCCGCTCTCCGAAAGATGCCTACGATCTGGGAATCGGTATGATTCACCAGCACTTTAAACTGATCGACGTCTTCAGTGCCACTGAGAATATTGCGCTTGGTCTTGATAAAAAACAGAAATTTGATCTGAAAGAGGTTCGTAAAAAAGCACAGGCTATCTGTGACAGGTACCACTTTGATCTGGACCTGAATCAGAAGGTTTACGAGATGAGCGTATCCCAGAAACAGACTCTGGAAATTGTAAAGGTTCTTTACAGAGGTGCAAACATTCTGATCCTGGATGAGCCGACAGCAGTACTGACACCTCAGGAGACAGCCCGTCTGTTTGAGGTTATCCGAAATATGAAGGCAGATAATAAATCCGTTATCATTATTACCCATAAGCTTCACGAGGTTCTGGAGATTTCCGACCGCGTTGCCATTCTGAGAAAAGGAGAGTACATAGGTACCGTAGATACCTGCGAGGCCACTGAAAATTCTCTCACAGAGATGATGGTAGGCAAGAAGGTGGAACTGAATATTGCCCGTTCCGCACCTGTAAATCCGGTGAAACGACTTTCTGTTTCCCATCTGACCGTCTATAACCGGGAGGACATTAAGGTGCTGGATGATGTAAGCTTTGACGTTTATGGAGGTGAAATCCTGGGAATTGCCGGAATTTCCGGAAATGGACAGAAAGAGCTTCTGGAAGCCATTGCAGGACTTCAGATTACAGGCCAGGGCAGCAGTATTGAGTTTTACGAAAGAGGAAAAGAAAATCAGCCCCTTCAGTTGGTTGGAAAAACACCGAAGAAAATCCGTGATGCAGGTGTTCACCTTGCATTTGTGCCGGAAGACCGTCTGGGAATGGGCCTTGTAGGTTCTATGGGTATGACCGGAAATATGCTTCTGAAAAGCTATGGAAAGGGTGCATCCCCGCTTACAGATATGCGTACCCCGAAGAAAATGGCAGAGAAGGTTAAGGAAGAGCTTGAAGTTGTGACTCCAAGCCTGAATACTCCGGTATCCCGCCTTTCCGGAGGAAATGTACAGAAGGTTCTGGTAGGCCGTGAGATTGCAGAAGCACCTACTGTACTGATGACTGCCTATGCAGTGCGAGGCCTTGATATCAATACCTCTTATACCATCTATAATCTTCTGGATGAAGAGAAGAAAGAGGGGGTTGCCGTAGTCTATGTAGGTGAGGATCTGGACGTTCTCATTGATCTGTGTGACCGTATTCTGGTACTTTGCGGCGGTAAAGAGAATGGTATTCTGGATGCCAGAACGACTACGAAAGAAGAAGTTGGACTTCTTATGACAAATCTTCGGAAGGAGGGAAAATAAATGAGTGACACAAAAACTAAAGAACCCTTGATCCGAATTATTAAGCGTGACAGAAGTAGCTTCGGGTACAAGGTATGGGTTCGTGCGGCTGCCATTATTCTGGCGCTTGTAGTAGACGCGATTTTTATTTATAGTGTAACAGGCCTGAATCCATTATCTGTATATGGTGTTATGTTAAATGGTACTTTTATGACAAGCATCCGTTTTTCCTGGGCAATGCGAGATCTGGTAACCCTTCTCTGCATTGGTATTGCCCTTGCTCCTGCGTTTAAAATGCGCTTCTGGAACATTGGCGCAGAGGGACAGGTGCTGATGGGAGGCCTTGCCACAGCTATGGTTATGGTAAAATGTGGTGCCAGCCTTCCTACCCCGGTGCTTTTTCTGGTGATGTTCCTTACCAGCGTGATTGCCGGAGGTCTCTGGGGCTTTATTCCGGCAGTATTCAAGGCGTACTGGAATACAAATGAGACACTTTTTACCCTTATGATGAATTATGTGGCAACCAGTATTGTTGCATGCATGACCAATATCCTTCGAGGAAAGGCTTCCAGCCTTGGTAAGCTGAACATGTCTACACAGGTTGGATGGTTCCCGCAGTTTATGGGACAGAGATATAATATTAACATTCTGATTGTTGTGATCCTGATGTTTGTCATGTTCTTCTATTTGAAATATTCCAAACAGGGATATGAGATTACCGTTGTCGGAGAATCTGAGAACACTGCAAGATATGCTGGTATCAATGTAAAATGGGTAACCATCCGTACCATGATCATTTCCGGTGCTATCTGCGGTCTGGTTGGTTTCCTGATCGTAGCAGGAAGAGACCAGACCATTTCCACCACATCTGCAGGTGGAAACGGATTTACCGCCATTATTGTAGCATGGCTTGCAAAGTTTAATACGTTTTATATGGCTCTGATCTCCTTCCTGCTGATCTTCCTTTCCAAAGGTGCAGCAGAGATTGCTTCTGCATACAGCCTGAACGATTATGCAGCAAGTATTATTGAAGGCGTGATTCTGTTCTTTATCCTTGGAAGTGAATTCTTCATCAACTATAAAATGATTTTCCGTGGTTCCAAAAAGGAGGTGCACTAAATGAGTAATCTGATTGCGTGGATCATCAGGGCAATTCCATTTGGAACAATTATCATGTTTGGTTCCATGGGTGAGATCACCACTGAGAAATCCGGAAACCTGAATCTTGGTGTTCCGGGAATTATGTATCTTGGCGGCTTTGCTGGCTTCGCCAGCTCCTATTTTTACGAGAAAAATTCAGCAGATCCAAAGGGGTGGATATGCGTGATCCTGGCGCTTGTGGCAGCAATTGCAGCCTCCATGCTGGGAGGGCTGATTTTCAGCTTCCTTACCATTACCCTTCGTGCAAACCAGAATGTAACCGGTCTTGCACTTACCACATTCGGTATGGGTGTTGCTAATTTCTTTGGTGTATTTATTTTAAATGGTGCAAGCTACACTGCAGCACCGCTGGCATACGCTTCTTTTTCCAAGAAGATTCCATTCCTGTCCAGTAAGCTGGGAATTGTAAGTAAAACTGTTTTTGCCTATGGTTTTCTGGTATATGCGGCAATCATCATTGCTGTTGTGCTGCATTACGTGCTGAACAAAACAAGAGTAGGTCTGAATCTTCGGGCGGTAGGTGAAAATCCGGGAACTGCAGACGCAGCCGGAATCAATGTAACCAAATATAAATATCTGGCAACCTGTATTGGAGCCGGTCTTTCCGGAATCGGCGGATTATATTACGTTCTGGATTATAATCAGGGCATCTGGGCGACAACGGGACAGATCGAGGCTCTTGGCTGGCTGGCAGTTGCACTGGTTATATTTACCACATGGAAACCTCTGAACTGTATCTGGGGCGCGTATCTTTTCGGTATGCTCTACTGGCTGTATCAGTTCCTTCCAAGTATTCTTGGAATCAAGGTTGCAAGCTATGTCACAGACCTGATCCAGATGGTTCCTTATGTGGTTACCATTATCGTTCTGGTTGTAGTAAGCTTCCGAAAGAAAAAAGAAAATCAGCCTCCGGAAAGTCTGGGACTTTCCTACTTCCGAGAGGAAAGATAACAGGGATTGGTTTGATAGAATATTGAAATTTCAGAATCCTCTGCTTATGCTGTATGATGCAGCATGCAGAGGATTTTTTTCATTCTTCAGACGGCAATACGATTTGTGAAAAATCAGTGTCCATAGGAAATGAAAGTTTACAAAATATTTCGAAAATGTTATATTATTATTAAATGATATGAGTGTCAAAAGGTCTTTTGCCACTCATTTGATACCCCGGATTGCTCCGCAGCTACGCTGCTCCCGCAATCCTCCAAATATTCGAAATCCGCTGATTTACTGCGTAAGTCGCTAAGTTCTCATATTTGGCGTGTCCCAAGTGCAAACGCCTTATCGCGCAAGCACGAACGGCTTTTTGACCTTTTGACACTGGTATCATTAAATGACATGCGAAACATATAGAAAGGATAGCTGGCTCTTAGCTATACAGTTATCAGAAAGGAATAAAAATATGAAAAAAAGATATGTTCTTGCTGCGCTGGCAGCTATGACAGTACTTGCAGGCTGTGGAGATAATGCTTCTCAGCAGAAAAACACGGACAATACTACCCAAGAGAGCACAACAGAGGATGATCTGACAGCTGCAGATCCGGATGAAGATGGAGAAGAACTGGATCCTGAATTTTCCCAGGATGTAGAGAATAATGAAGTAATCGATGCCGATGACGCAGAGGAAGAAGTGGCGCTTGATCCCATTACTCCTTCTGAATATCTGGTTCAGAATGCTTCTGATTATGTAACTCTTGGAGACTATGATGGTGTAGAGGTTACCAGGTACACCTATGAGATCACTGATGATATGGTGCAGGATGAGATTCAGGAAGAACTGGCAGATGCCAGCGATGAGCAGTCTACCAATGCACCTTCCGAGGACGGAAATATTGTATATATGAATCTTACTGCCACTGTGGAGGGTGAGGAAGCTGCTGATCCTGACGAGACTTTTATCACTTTGGGACAGGAAGAATTTGGTGCAGAATTTGACCAGAAGCTGACAGGTGTTTCTACAGGAGACAAACTGGATTTTAGCATCACATACGGAGATGACACCTGGCAGGAAGACTGGCAGGGAAAAACCGTTGACTTTTCAGTGGAGATAACAGATGTTACAGCTTCCAATACTCCGGAATATGATGAGGATTATGTGAAGAATTATACCGGGTATGACACGAAGGAAGAATATGAGGCTTCTGTAAAAGAATATCTGGAGCAGTCCTATGAGGAACAGAGTACTTATGATGAGGCAGAAGATCTGATTTCTGCCTGCCTGGCACGTACAGAGTTTACGGGAGAATATCCGGACGACCTGTTTGAGGCATGCAGGGAAGAGGCACTCTCCGGTTATTCCATGTTTGTAGAGGAAGACGGAGATGTAAATGATGTACTGGATATGTTCGGGGTTACAGAGGATGATATTGCAGAAGAAGCCAAAAATCTTGTAAACCGCCGCCTCTTCATCAGTGCATATGCCGAAGCCAATAATATTGAGGTAACAGAAGATGAATACGTGAATTATGTGAATGAGTATGCTGACTACTATGGCGAGAGTCCTGCTGATTTTGAGACTCTTTATACACGGGAAACGCTTGTAAATGCCCTTTATGAGAGCAAGGTAACAGAGCTTCTTCTGGAAAAGGCAAACGTGACAGAAACTCCATATACACCAGAAGAGTATGATGAAGAGGAATCCAAAGAAGATGACACGCTTGATGATCTGGAAATCGTAGAAGAAGGAGAAGAAGGCGTAGCTGAATAAAATCTGAAGATTTGGCAAAACACACTTTCAACGTCATAATGTTCTTTTATTAACATTTTTTATAAATTTAAGCCTTTTAATTTAGATGTGATTATGATATAGTAAATAATACGCGACAATGGACGGACAGCATTCTGAAGATAAGCTTTAGGAAGTTTGTCCGCCCATTTGTGTCTATAAAGGAGGAACGAGATGAAATTTTCAGAAATGCCTTACACTCGTGTGGATTTTCCGGCTGTAATCGCACAGGCACAGGAGATTATCCAGCGCGCATCTTCTGCGAAGAGCGGAGAAGAGCAGTTCGAGATTCATCAGGAATTTAACAAGCTGATGGATCACGTGAGAACTCTTTATACCATCGCCCATATCCGCAGGGATGGAGATGTGACAAATGAGTTTTATGACGGCGAGAAGAGCTACTATGATGAGAAGCTCCCGGAACTGAACGCAGTGACAAATGAGTATAAGAAAGTACTTTTTGCCACTCCATATCGTCAGTATATGGAAGAGAAAATCGGACCGGTTGCATTTAAGTCCATGGAACTGGAGATGAAATCTTTCGATGACAGTCTGATTCCGCTGATGCAGGAGGAGAATGCCCTTGCTTCCCGTTACAGCAAGCTGATCGCTTCTGCCAAGATCATGTGGGAAGGAGAAGAACTGAACCTTTCCCTTATGCGCAAGTATATGCGCTCCCAGGATCGGAATACCCGTAAGAAAGCATGGGATGCTTTTTCAGGCTTCTTTGAGGAGAACCAGGCTGAGCTTGATGAAATCTACGATCTGATGGTGAAGAACCGTACCAGACAGGCACAGATGCTGGGCTTTGAGAATTACATTGATATGGGCTACTTCCGCATGAACCGTAATTCTTATACCAAGGAAGATGTACAGAAGCTTCGCGAGCAGATTAAGACTGTATTTGTACCGTTAGCTTCCAGAATGCACAAGAACCGTCAGGCACGCCTTGGGGTAGACGCACTTCGTTATTATGATATGGGTGTTTATTTCCCACAGGGAGATCCGGCGCCGATCGGTACTCCTGAGGAGATTCTTGAGAGCGGCCGCAAAATGTACACGGAGATGTCTGATGAGACAAGGGATTTCTTCAACATGATGATGGAGAATGAGCTTTTTGATGTATTCGGACGTAAGAATAAGGCTACCGGTGGTTACATGACGGAGCTTCCGGATTATGGTGTACCGTTCATTTTTGCAAACTTTAACGGAACCAGTGGTGACGTGGATGTAATCACACATGAGTGTGGACATGCATTTCAGAGTTATGTATCCTGCAAGGATCCGATCACCGATCACTCCAGGTATCTGACCATGGAGACAGCAGAAATCCATTCCATGTCCATGGAATTCTTTGCGGAACCATGGATCGAGCTTTTCTTCGGGGAAAGAGGCGATGATTACCGCAAGATGCATCTTGAGGATGCCATCGACTTTATTCCTTATGGAACAATGGTGGATGAATTCCAGCACATTGTATACGGCAATCCGGAGCTTACACCTAAGGAGCGACGTGATGCATGGAACAGGCTGGAGCAGGAGTACCGTCCATATATGGATTCCACTGGCTGCAGGTTTATGGAAGAAGGCGGTTACTGGCAGAGACAGCACCACATTTTTGAGATGCCTTTCTACTATATTGATTATGTACTTGCACAGCTTTGTGCATTCCAGTTTAAGATCCGCATGGAGAAAGATCATGACGCTGCGTGGGCTGATTATATAAAGCTTTGCCGGCTTTCTGCAAGTGATTTCTATCCGTCCATGCTGAAACAGGTGGGACTTACAGTTCCATTTACAGATGGCTGCATTCAGAAGATTGTGGATGAGCTGGATAAGAAGCTGGATTGAGTCATCAGTCAAAGACTGTGAGAAGGAAAAGCACTTTCAGGTAATAGATTGGGAACTCACAGGAAAGTTGAGGCAGAATTGTGAAAAAATATGGGAATGATTACCGCCAGAGAGGGGAAAAATTTGAATATACCGGAAAATGGTATGGCAGCAGCCTGTCAGTGAAGGAACTGAAAAGACATGCCCTTAACAATACAGGCCTTATGGCAGCCGCCCTTGTGATCTATTTTGCCAGCTTAATGCTGAACAATGAAGGCAGCAGGATCTTCTGGATATTGCTTCCCTATATGGTAGTAGTCTTCCCTGTTTCTTATGGAATCATGGGAGGGGCGTCCTTATTCCTTTTTTGCAGACAGCAGGAGGGAAAAGCAGGTAACTCACAGGTGCTAATCCCGGAAGAGCATATAGGGCATATGACCTGTGCCCAATATGAAAAAGGGGTGCGACGTCCGGTAAGATGCAGCATTGCCATCACGGTACTGGGACTTTTTACAAGCGTGGCAAACCTGATTTTTTTGTTAAAAGATTTCGAAAATCTTATTTTTACAAGGGAACTATTATTCGAGGCTGCTGCTGTGTTGATTTTAGTACTGGGAAGTGTTAGCACTGTGCAAAACTGGCAGATTAAAGTGAAATTTACAAATTTTGAGTGAAAATCTTTCAGTTTTTGACAATTATGGACAAAATTCCAGACATATTTCGCCATATAGCTATTGCACATGTAATAAAACATGGTAAAATAGAGAGGTATAAGACAACAAATTTTTAGGTTGTCTGTAGTAGCTGGCCTCAGGAGTCTCCAACAGGCTCTGATGAATAGTTACAATAAAATATCTTAAAAAAGGAGGATAAGATATGAGCAAGAAGAAGTTAATGGCCCTGTTATTAACAGGTGTCATGGCAGCATCAACAGTGAGCGTACCTGTTTTTGCTGAAGAAGCTGAGGGAGGTTCTTCCGATACACCACTTGTTGTTGGACAGACTAACTTCTCCGAGAAATTCAGTGGATTATTCCATGAGACAGTTCCGGATACGCAGATTGCAGAGAATGTAGGCGAATATCTGTTCGAAAGTGACCGTACAGGTGCCATTATTTATAATGGTATCGAAGGCGAGACACATGAGTATAACGGAACTGAGTATACTTACACAGGACTTTCCGATGTAACTGTTACAGAGGGCGAGGATGAGACTGTATACAATTTCAAGCTTCGCGAGGATGCAACATTTTCTGATGGTGAGCCTCTTACAGCAGATGACTTAATTTTCACATATTATGTACTTTCTGATACAGACTATGATGGAAATGCAACATTCTACTCCACCAATATCAAAGGTATGAAGAATTACCGTCTGAATTCCACAGCAGCAGATTCCATCACAGATGAGGATGTTGCAAATACACTTGCAGATATGCCTGATGAAGTTGCTGCAAGAGTGAAAGATGAGCTGATAGTTCCGCTTCTTACCTCTGAGTATGAGTGGGCACAGACTGCATGGGAAGATTATGCAGATGCTTATGGTGTTACAAACGGAGATGAGTTCTTTGGAATGCTTTACGCAGCAGATGAGAACTATTCTGTAGATGGCAAAGATCAGGATACGATTATTAATGAGATCGCAGACCAGTATGGCAAGGACTATCTTGCACTTGCAGCTGCCTATGGCGACGAAGCATACTTCGATGAAGATGCAGCAACAATCGCTTCCGAGTACCTGGTAGAGCAGAAAACTGCAGCAGGTGAAGGTGAAGAAGTTGCTAACATCGAGGGAATCAAGAAGCTTGGTGATTACGAGGTTGAGGTTACCACAGATGGTTTTGAGGCAACTACAATCTATCAGCTTGGTGTAATCGTTGAGCCAATGCACTATTATGGAGACGCTTCTCTCTATGATTATGATAACAACCAGTTCGGTTTCACAAGAGGAGATCTCTCCGCTGTACGTGAGAAATCCAACCAGCCACTTGGCGCAGGTCCGTACAAATTTGTGAAATATGAGAACAAGACTGTATACATGGAAGCAAACGAGAACTACTACAAGGGTGCTCCTAAGACCAAGTACCTTCAGTGGCGTGAGACTTCCGACGCAGATAAGATTGCCGGTGTTGAGCAGGGTACAATCGACCTTTCCGATCCATCCGGAAGCAAATCTGCATTTGACCAGATCAAGAGCATTAACGGAAACGACGAGCTCAATGGTGATAAGATTATCGTGAACGCAACAGACAATCTTGGATACGGATACATCGGTCTTAACGCAAACACAATCAATGTTGGTGGAGAGCCAGGATCTGACGCTTCCAAGAACTTAAGAAAAGCACTTACAACTGTACTTGCTGTATATCGTGATGTAGCAATCGATTCCTATTATGGAGATGCTGCTTCTGTAATCAACTACCCGATCTCCAATACATCCTGGGCAGCTCCTCAGAAATCTGATGCAGATTATCAGGTAGCTTACTCTGTGGATGTTGATGGAAATCCGCTTTACACAGATGATATGACGGATGATGAGAAGTTTGCAGCAGCAACACAGGCAGCTCTTGGCTTCTTCGAAGCAGCCGGATACACTGTAGAGAATGGCAAGGTAACAGCAGCTCCGGAAGGTGCTAAGATGACTTATGAGATCATCATCGGCGCTGACGGAAGTGGAGATCACCCAAGCTTTGCAATCCTTACAGATGCGAAGGCAGCTCTTGAGTCCATCGGATTTACACTTGAGATCAATGATGTTACAGACTCCAACATTATGTGGGATGCTTTAAATGCAGGTACTGTGGAAATGTGGGCAGCTGCATGGCAGGCTACAGTGGATCCTGATATGTATCAGGTTTACCACAGCGCAAGTGTAAAGAGCAATTATTACCACATCAATGATGAAACACTGGATCAGGATATTATTGATGCCCGTTCTACAGCTGATCAGGAATACAGAAAATCTGTTTACAAACAGTGTCTGGATATTATTCTTGACTGGGCAGTTGAGATTCCGATCTATCAGAGACAGAACTGCGTTATTTACAGTCCTGAGCGTATCAATGCAGATACCTTTACAAAAGATGTTACCACATTCTATCCGTGGTATAAAGATATCATTAATATCGAAATGAACTAAAGGTATAAAAGAAGAATGACTTGTTAGCGCAGTGGGTCCACCATAACCAGTGGACCCACTGCCTTACTGGCAGTATGCCTTGGGCTAGAGCGTGTCTGAAAAAGCATTCCCGCAATCTCCCACAAATTGTGACGCACATCTTGCAGAAGGCTTTTTCCAGACATGCTTTGGAACCCGGCCCGGTAAAACGGACAGAACCGGCAGGACACACTGCCAGTAAGAACAAGGTAAGTCAGTCTTCCCGCCCGATACTGAAAGGATAATTTATATAATGAAAAAATTTATTGTACGTCGTGTACTTCTTGGAGCGATGATCCTGTTCTTCGTTTCCATGATCATTTATTCAATTGAGAGAGCCCTTCCGACTTCTTATGTAGAGGGAAGAGCCCGTGATATGTCAATGAAACAGGGCGCGAAGCCCTATGATGAGCTGGTTGCTGAGTTAAATGCCGCTTATGGACTGGATAAGCCGGTCCTGGAAGGTTATTTCATCTGGCTTGGAAAAGCTGTTCATGGTGAATTCGGAGAATCCTGGATTTTCCATCAGCCAGTAAAACAGAAATTTGCCAGTGTCATCTGGTATTCTTTTGCTCTGGCACTGGCCGCCTTCCTGTTGGAAATTATAATTGCCATACCTTTGGGTATTATATCGGCAACGAAGCAGTACAGCAGGATTGATTATGCAGTTACCGTTTTTGCATTGATCGGTATTTCGCTGCCGTCCTTTTTCTTTGCTACCATTCTGAAATGGATTTTCTCTATTAATCTGAAATGGGTTGACCTGTATGGTATCGTAAGCCGTATGCATGAGTCCTACGGAAGTGTGGGCAAGGTGCTGGATATGGCACAGCATATGATCCTTCCGGTTATTACCCTGACCATTGTAAGTGTTGGTTCCCTTATGCGTTATACCAGAACCAATATGCTGGAGGTTCTGAATGCAGATTATATCCGTACTGCCAGAGCGAAAGGTGTTCCGGAGAAAAAGGTGGTTTCTCATCATGCATTCCGCAATACTCTGATTCCGATCATCACCATCCTTGGAAGTACACTTCCGAACCTGTTCGGTGGAGCGATGATCACAGAGACTTTGTTCCAGATTCCGGGAATTGGATATACCTCCTACCAGGCATTAACTCAGGGAGATATTCCGTTTACCATGTTCTATATGGTATTTCTGGCATTTCTGACATTAACCGGCAATCTGATCGCAGATATCCTGTACGCTGTGGCAGATCCAAGGGTACGAGTAAATTAGGAGGAAAAACATGAGTACAGATCCAACAAAGAAAAAAGACGATCATGTCAGTACCTCCAAGGCACTGGATGATGAACAGCGTGTAAAAGTCCTTTCACCAGGAATGCTTGTTGCAAAGCGTTTCTTCCGCAATAAACTGGCTGTGGCAGGACTTGTAATTCTGGTAGCGATGTTTTTGTTTTCATTTATAGGTGGTATGGTAAGCCCTTACAATGAAAGCCAGGTATTCCGTAAAACAGATCATGTATGGAAAGACTATGCGGGAGCTACCTATAATAAATCTTATATTTTTACAACAGCAAATGGTGCAGAATTTCCTGCGCAGGGACAGCAGAAATTTATTCTTGCTACAAACAAGGGAAATGATTCCTTTGAAGCAAATGATGTAACCTACGGATTGGAACAAAAAGGTGAAGATTACTGGGCAATTTATTCTTCAGAATCAGTAGCAACCGTTCTTACACTGAAAGGAAAATCTACTTATAAACAGGTTGGAAATACAGAAATAACAGATGAAATCAAAGAAGGCTATGAAGAGGCTGTGGCAAATGATGCCAATACCTTTGAAGTAGATGGAACTACCTATACAATTGAGAAGGCCGGACGTGAGAATCAGATCACAATTTCCGGCGAAGTTGCATTTGCAACCAAGAAAGTATTCAGCGCAGCAACGAATGATGCAGAGATGGGATTTGATTTCCAGCAGGCAGCACTCGATGCACTTGAAGCAGGAGATGCTTCTTTTGAATACGATGGCGCAACCTATGAACTGATTACAACAGAGAAAGAGACATCCACAGAGGTTGTAAAGGATGGCGAAGTTTATGCCACTGTTTCCAATCTTCTGGTATCTCCTCAGGCAAAAGGTGTGTTCCTTTCTCTTTCCTTTAAAGAAGCAGTAGAACAGGCAATTGCTGACAAAGCTTCTACATTTACAGCTGTTAATGAGGCTGGTGAAGAAGAAACCTATCAGCTTCAGACAAAGAATACACAGTATGTTGTAAGAAGCCAGAAAGCAACTACTGTAAATGATACTTATTCCGGACCAAGCAAAAAGCACTGGTTAGGAACAGACGGAAACGGTATGGACATGCTGACCAGACTGATGTATGGCGGACGTATTTCCCTGATGATCGGTTTCGTTGTTATCATTATTGAAGGTATTATTGGTATTCTGATCGGTGGTGTGTCCGGTTATTTTGGAGGATGGGTAGATACCATTCTCATGCGTGTGGTTGATGTTGTAATCTGTATTCCGGCAATGCCGCTGTACATTATCATCGGTTCTGTTATGGATTATTACAAAATTGACCCGCGAATCCGAATTTATGCACTTTGTGCAATTCTTGGTATCGTAGGATGGCCGGGAATTGCCCGTATGGTTCGAGGTCAGATCCTGTCTCTTCGTGAGCAGGAATTTATGGTTGCTACAGAAGCTACCGGTGTTCGTATTTCAAGACGTATTTTCCGTCACCTGATTCCGAACGTTATTCCACAGCTGATCGTTATTGCAACAATGGGACTTGGTGATGTTATCCTGATGGAAGCAACTCTTAGCTTCCTTGGAATCGGTGTTAAATTCCCATACGCTTCCTGGGGTAATATTGTAAATGCGGTAAATGATGTATACGTATTGACCAACTTCTGGTTCGTATGGATCCCGGCCGGATTCTTAATCCTGCTGACCGTTCTTGGATTTAACTTTGTGGGTGATGGTCTTCGTGATGCATTTGACCCGAAAATGAAACGGTAGGTGCGAATATGGCATTATTTGGTAAGAAAAACGCAAACTATATCTCAGCTAAGGAAACCAAAAGAATCTCCAAAGAGAATCGAAAGATCACCAATGAGATAGAGAAGAAGAGAAACAGAAAGAATATTCCGGAGTCAGAGTATATCACTACCATGAAGAATCCGGAAAACGTAGTTGAGTTTGACAATGTTCATACTTATTTCTTTACAGATATTGGAACTGTTAAAGCCGTTGATGGTGTAAGCTTTGAAATTCCTCAGGGAAAAACAGTTGGTGTTGTTGGAGAATCCGGTTGTGGAAAGTCTGTAACTAGCCTTTCCCTTATGCAGCTGGTACAGCGTCCTCAGGGACAGACTGTAGAAGGAGAAATCCGTTTTAATACCGGAGACAAGGTTTACAATATTGTAAATACTCCTACAAGTGAAATGCAGAAGCTTCGCGGAAATGAGCTTTCCATGATTTTCCAGGAGCCTATGACTGCACTGAACCCGGTATTCCGCATTGGAGAGCAGGTTGATGAGATCACCAAGCTTCACAATCCGGATATGAGCAAAGAGCAGGTAAAGGCCAGAACCATCGAAATGCTGAAGCTGGTTGGAATTGCCAACAGTGAGGGCGTTTATAAGATGTATCCTCATGAGCTTTCCGGTGGTATGCGTCAGCGTGTATGTATCGCAATCGGTCTTGCTTGTAATCCAAGACTGATCATTGCTGATGAGCCTACCACAGCTCTTGACGTTACCATTCAGGCGCAGATCCTGGATCTGATGCGTAACCTGAAGGATAAGATCAATTCTTCCATTATGCTGATCACTCATGACCTGGGGGTTATTGCAGAGATGGCAGATTATGTAGTTGTTATGTATGCTGGCCGTGTAGTTGAGAAGGGTACTGCAAGTGAGATCTTCAAGAACCCATCTCATCCATACACCATTGGACTTATGCGCTCCAAACCGGTTGTAGGCAAGAAGGTTGACAAGCTTTACAGTATTCCAGGTAAGGTTCCGAACCCTATTGATATGCCGGATTACTGCTATTTCCGTGATCGTTGTGAGCTTAGCTGTGACAAGTGTCAGGGAAGTTATCCAGGCGTGATCAAATTAAGTCCTACACATGAAGTAAGCTGTTACCGTTATGCAGACCGTTCGGAAGCCGGATGGCTGGCGAATGTTCATCCAGGGGAAGGGGGCAAAACTCATGAGTGAGAATAAGACAGCAGAAAATACAAAGAATCAGCAGTCCGATAACATTCTGGAGGTATCCCATCTTAAGAAATATTTCCCGATCAAGGGTGGAATGTTCGGTAAGCAGGTTGGAGCCGTAAAAGCAGTTGATGACGTTTCTTTCACATTAGAGAGAGGAACCACGATGGGTCTGGTTGGAGAGTCCGGATGTGGTAAATCTACCACAGGAAGAACCATCTTAAGGCTGATTGAGAAAACAGACGGACAGGTTCTCTTCAACGGAAAAGATGTTTACGGTCTTTCCAATAGAGAAATGCGCGATATGCGTACCAAGATGCAGATCATTTTCCAGGATCCATATTCTTCCCTTTCTCCAAGACTGCCGGTTGGCGAGATCATCGGAGAAGCTGTAAGAGAGCATAACCTGGTTCCAAAGTCTGAATATGCAGATTATGTGACCAAGATCATGGATGACTGTGGACTTCAGTCTTATCATAAGGACCGTTATCCCCATGAGTTCTCTGGTGGACAGAGACAGCGTATCTGTATTGCAAGAGCACTTGCTCTGAATCCGGAGTTCGTTGTGTGTGACGAGCCGGTTTCCGCGCTTGATGTTTCTGTACAGGCACAGATTATTAACCTGTTAAAGGAACTTCAGGAGAAGAGAAATCTGACTTACCTGTTCATTTCTCATGACCTTTCCGTTGTAGAGCATATTTCCGATACCATCGGTGTTATGTATCTGGGAGGTCTTGTGGAGACTGGTACTACAGCAGATATTTTTGCAAATCCTCTTCATCCGTATACAGAGGCTCTGTTCTCTGCAATTCCAATGCCGGATCCGGATCTGAAGAGAAACCGTATCATTCTGGAGGGAAATATTCCATCCCCTGCGAATCCGCCTAAGGGATGTAAGTTCCATACCAGATGCCGGAAGTGCATGGAGATTTGTAAGAATCAGGTGCCTGAGGTAAAAGATATGGGAAATGGGCATAAGGTGCGCTGCCATCTGTATGACTAAGAATAAAGCAGGCCAGGGATTACCTGGTCTGTTGCTATTTAATTGGTTGGTCGT
>NZ_JAQDKY010000040.1:0-16566 GCF_027662325.1 Blautia faecis
TTTATAATTTTCATAAAATCTATTGACTTGTTTTCATTTTTCAATTATTATAAAGATGATATTCTTTTAAAGTTTTTTTTCATTATTTGTTTCATCATTTTCTCCTACTTAAGAACAATGTTTTTTAGCAGCGCCCCTAATTGCAGCTGCAATTTGTTGCTTTAAGTATGGCCTTTGGTCCCAAAATAGGAACCTCAAAAAAGGAGACTCTTCTATCCTCTATGGAGTCTCCTTTTTTGCTGCCTTTTTTATAAAAAAATTCAGAGCTATTTGCAAAATCCGAATAATCTCTTCTGCAAAATAGCCCTGAATTTTCGGTCCGTAGACCTAAGTATTAAAAAGTGAAAACTAAATTATGTTTCTTTATATTAGCATGATTTATTATAAAAATCAATAGCTTTATAAGATATTCCAACTTTGTATTTCCTACATTTGATTCTCGTACCGAAGCCTGGAAAAATACCAGACTTTCCCCTGGATATACCTGCAAATATGATTATCCAATAAATACTTCTTTTCGCACAGCTCTGGATTATCTTTTTTCCAACTGCTCTTTTCCAGAAATTCTTCTAAAGAATCATATATTTCAATACATCCTGCCGCTTTTATGAGTCTGCTAACATCCGTCTCGTTTATGTGGATATCAAATTCCCGCATGAGAAGGATCTTAAAACCATACCGTACCATGGAATTGTCTTTGATCTGTGCCAGATCAATTGTCATCCGGCTTCACCTCCCTCCCAGTAAATAAATCTTCCACTCGTGTTACGCTTTGAACAGGATTCGTTTTTTTGCCTGGTTTTCTTTTGGGCTTTGTATCAAGTGCAACAGGTTCTTCCCAGGTCTCACTTATACTACCTTCTGACTGAGGTTGAGTAGATACATCATCTTCCTGCCCCATATATGAAAAAGGCTGTTCTTGTGTTTTTTCCTTTTCCCATTCTTTGTACCACTCTGGGACGTGTTCCACAACTTTTTCCAGACGGAGCTTCTTTGCATCTTCATGTTCGGTATAGTCTAATTTCTGGAACTTCAACACATTGTGGCCACGAATAATCAAGATTCCCTGGTTTAGTGGATAGCGAAGCACCTCATCTGGAAGAAGGAGCTGCCTTTTTCCAAGGGATCTTGACTCTGAATATTCCGGTACATAGTCAGTGGCACGTATGGTATAATAGTTTTTCCTGATAGAAGCTACTGACACCGTAATCTCTCCAGTCCGGTCACTATAATAGGTTGCGGTTGTCATGTCATTACAGCCAAGAAAAATGGAGAAATCACAGCCTCCAAGAATTTCCTCCCACTGATTGTCCGGGTAACGGTTCTGAAGCTGTGGAATGTTCTGGAACAAGATACTCATGCCAATTCGCCTGGATCTGGCTGTTGCAAGCTTCTTTTTGAAGTCAGGAACCACGCCGATGTTGGGGAACTCATCAAGGATGAAACTTACTGGAACCGGCAGCACGCGCTCTTCAGTCCGATCAGCCAGACGAACCAATTTGATGATTAGAAATGAGGTGAAAAGAGTTGCCAACATATCAAACGTAGAATCCTGATCGGATGTGATACAAAAATATGCACACTTTTCTTTTCCTGGAAGTGAAAGATTGATATCCGTATGACTGGTGATTTGTTGTACCAGTTTATTTTGCAAAATCTGTAACCTGGTTCCAAGACCAAGCACCGCATTTCCTTTTACCTTTTCCGCTTTTGCAAAGAGCTGATATGGCCCTTTTGCTGGATGGTTCGTTGGCAGTCTTTCAAAAATCGAATCCAGCATATCGACACTTTTATTGAGCAAGAGTTTATAGGCCTCCGCAAAGGTACGCTGCTCTGGCGGATATTCCTCATACACATACAGGCAAAGAGCTTTTAATAAATCCATCTCCACATTATCGTAAAAATGATCAAATTTGTCTGTGGTGTTACGAATTACCACATCACAAAATACATCGATCAGCTCTCCCTCATCAATTTCTGCCAAACAGTTCCAGGCATCCGAATGCGTCAGCTGAATCAAGTTCAATTGTTTTACCACATATCCTGAATCTTTCAGATACGCACATAAGTCCTCATAAAGTTCGGATTTGGGATCCGTAATGTACATGCTCTCCCCACGGCGCACGCACTGTAATGCCATGACTCTTGCAAATGCCCTGGATTTCATAGAACCCTGGGAGCCGCAGACAGCAATGTTCCGGTTTAGCCTGGAATCTACAGGAAGGCTTAGAACCTTTCCTGTTCCAAGCTCCCTGCCAAATATGATTCCATTTACTCCGTCTATTGTTTTATCAGCCCTTAATATCTCTGCCTGTTCCCCTTCTTTCATAAAGCCAGCAGTTCCGTAAGTACCCTGATCGGACAACTCAAAACCACGCTCATCCTGTAATGGGTTTTCACTGCCACGATAAATCACGAGTGCCGTAAGAAAGAAAAGTACCAGAACCGAGAACAGGATCCACATCCTGCCCCCGGTGCTGGTCCATCCTGCCGCCATACAGTGAATAGGGTTAAGGTCAACATTTGCATCTCCAAGAAGAATGTATAAAAATCCTCCCATGTATCCTGCTAACAATACTGCCCCAATGATTACAAGAATCAACTTCCATTTATCAAATTTTTTAAACATCCTTTTTCCTTTCATCACCTCTCATTTCTTCTACTATGTGATATTGATATAGGTTATCGTAATAGCTGCTCATTGTGTTGACAGCATTATATAGTGCTGTAAGAAGGACCGCCCGGATATTCCTGGCCTTTGTGGTATTGGAATCCATTCTGAATAAAACAAAATCCACATGCTCTTTTGTTAATTTGGCAAATTGGGCTTTTACCACATTTGCTGGCTTCTCTTCCCGGTTCACCCGGATTATCTCTGCGGATGAAGTCATCACATCCACAATCAATCCCAATATTTCCCCTACCCTGTCATCATGTGGATGATCCAATATCAGGTTTTCATACTCAATCTGCCGTTTTATCTGATCTTCCACTTCCCGATATGAAGAGAGGGAGAAATCTTTGTTAAAGTCTTTGTATGTATTCTTTGTATATGTCTCCCCCAAATCGGGGACAGCTGTCACTTTTTTCGGGGATACCCTCTCACTTATATTAGTGACCCCTGTCACTTTTTTCGGTGGGGGCTGTCCCCCAAATGAGTGATAGGGGGTATCTGGTATCCCTATGAATGCATTTTCCAACGTTTCCGGATAGGTTAATTGAATTAATACATCTACATCCAGATTTAGGAACATGACATTGGAGTAAAGTTGCCCTTTGATGTTGACTGTCCGAAATACCCTTGTTACCACTCCTAGCTTTTCCAGTTCAACGATAGCGTTCACCGCATCTCGTTTCGTGATACCAAACTGATCCGCCAACTGCTGATAGTTTCTCTGTAGAATGTCAGCCTGGAATTTCTTTTTGAATCCGCACAACTGCCCGGTTGCCTCATCCCGGATTTCCACAGGCCGATACCAGTACACAATGTCCGCCAGAATAATAATCGCATTTAAGTTTGGTTTTCCGGTTTCTTTTTTAATTGTGTGATACCAGGTGGACGGAATGACATTTCCCGTAAACTGCAGGCGGCACATCCTGTTTACTGTTTCACTTCCAGTGTCAAATAGATTACTCATAGACACCTCCTGACTTAGACTGTGGGCTTATTCGTCCCTGCCCTTAGTCAGATATTCCATGATTTTATCTGTATTCAGCTCACGAACCCTCACCCCCTCTCCAAAATATGCTCTGAGCACATTCGCCTGGTAATCTAAGCAGATGATTGTTCCTTTCTGCTTCCAGCCAATTTCCTGCTTTATGCGGCACAAATGACGCATATCCAATTCATGACAGAAATAGATTAGCTGCATGTCCTTATCAAAGCCCTCGCTTAAGGCGTATTGTTTACGCCTTGGATACTTTACTAATGTTGCTAACAGATTTTTTATCTTCTCCCGTTTCCAGGAAGTTAATAGAAGCTCCATCTGAACCTTTGCGTTATCTGTCCGCGGGATGTAATAATAGTGTTCGTACACATCATCTACCTGATATAGATTTTTGCGAACACCGCCATCACTATTTAAAAGTTCAAGAAGGAAATCCATAGTATTTCCCAAGATAAGCGAATCAGCCTGTCGTAATCCTCCACCAATTAACAGCATACGTTCGGTCCAGGTACGCATTGCCATTTCCATCTTTTGCGCCCATTTCATTCTTTTTGCCATGGTGTTGTAAACGACATAAGCTGTATCCCCGGTAAGTAGCACGCCGCAGGCTCTGGAACCCTTGATTGCTTCTGCGCTCTCTTTGTATTCCAGACTGCCATAATACACTGCTTTTTTCCCACTTTTTTCAAACCCATTTCCAAGATCTGGCTTCTGGCTTTGAAAAATCTCAATACCCATCTTCCAAAGAAAGACCCATACCTCGCTCATCCGATAAAGCCGCAGCCTCTTTTCCGGTTCACTTTTCACATGATTGGTCTGTGCAGATCCAGAAAGAAAAAAGGAAAGGTCATCTTCATACCTCTCCAGAAGATACCTTTTCCCTTTCCTCCTTAACACATACCCCTTATATCCGCCTGCATTTCTCACAGAGATATAATTTTCCTTTTTCAGCCTGGTAATAAGAGCTGCTGCATAAGATTCTGATTCTACAATTTCTCCTACCAGGCCTGCTGGCAATTCCCCTGATATCGCAATCAGTCTTAACAACACATCCTCCTTTTTCATTTCCACCTCCCACTCAAAATCAATAAGAATCTGTACCCTATATGTTGAATACTTGGGTATCTTTTCTGGATTCTCATATCCCAAAATGCCTTATTCTTCAAACACTTAAATGCCTATTCTATATATCGAATTTTTCTGATCTTAAAGTGCTTCTTTTTCGATATCCAAAAGCTGGCTGTTTTCACGGATCCAGCCTGGAAATTTCTTAGCCTCCATCACATATAATAATGTGCCATCTTCCATTCCAAGCCTGGTTGTATGAAAAGTATCCACATAAAAACCACTATCTGACTTCATACAGAAACTGGAAACAATGTCCAGTACATGTTTTTCCTCAATGTTATCGTGATCCCGAACACGCCCTACCAAAGGCAGATTTTTATTATAAACATGCACAAAACAGACAAGGCATTCTTCGAAAAATGGGATTTCCAGCGCCTTTTTTACCCGTTCCAAGCACCAGTTCTGAAGTGCTGTATGCAGTGGCTTGTATAAAAAATCCGTGTAAAAATCTTTTCTATGGGGCACCAGAAGTGGCAATGCCACCTTTAGGATTCCCTCAGAAAATTCCACCTCGATTCCATGAATGGTCACAAGCTCCGCCTTGTAGTTTTCGTATTGAACTGGGTTAACTGTCACTTCTAAGGTAAGCCTTCGAAGCTTATCGGTTAATTTTTCAGATGTTTTTGCGGCTTCCAGGACTAACTCCGTGAAATAATCATATTGAAGTTCCGATTTTAAACGGACACACGAAGTAAGAACATTCCGCGACTCCGCCATATATTGCTCCATCCGCCAGCTTAAAGCCTGAGTCTCATCCAGCTGGTCCTTAATTTTTCCAAACGGCTCAGTACTATTCTTCTGATCCGCCTTGACTATATTGGTAATACTCGACTTCCCCACCTTCTTTCACAACACAATACCCAATCACATCCGCTATGTGAATAGCCGATATATAATCGGGATTTTCGACTACAATAATATGTCCGCAACTGTCAATTTTTTTCCGCGAAAACAGATTGTTTACCACCGTAACTTCCGCCTCTGAAATATACAAAATATCAAAGATTTCTCCCTCTCCGTAGAATACGATCCGTACCGGATACTCTTCCTTCGAAGCAGGAAAGTGTTCTTCCACTTGTTTCTTTTTCATCACATCAACCAGTACCCAGACAGCCTTCATAGTTCCCAGATCCTTAGCAGCAATTGCTTCCTCACTTGCTGCCACCACTTCCAGTTCTGGATGAATGAAAACCTGCCGCTCTTTTTCCAACGCCTTAAATGCTTTTCCAACAAAATGATCCCTGCCATCTAATGCAAAATAAGCATAAATCTGTGCCTTTTCCAAAACATGGTATTTCTGCACAAGCTCTCTGGTTTCAGCAATGACAGGTCTTTGTTTATTCTCCATTTTTTAATACCTCCAGCCAATCTTTTCAATTATCTCTATGACGCATAAAGGACGTTTTCTTTACGTCATTTATAACAACATTCACATTTTTTGTGATAATACGTCTTATAAGTGTCTTTCTATACGTCATTAATAACATTTACTGTTTTTTTCAAACACGAATACGTCATGAATGCTGTATTCAATACGTTTTCTATACGTCCTTTATGTGTCATTCCGTGTTCCCATAAGCGGATTCCCCATACTTTTGAATTTTGCCTTTTAATTTCTGCAGGTCTTTCCGGTCTGTTGTGATCAGATCCTTTTCTAACTGACTTGCCTTAAACTCTACAACCAGGTTATTGCTATTTGTTGAAATAAGTCCACAACCTCTCTCAAAGTGAACAATAGAATTAAACTCCGCTTCTGATAAATCCAGTTCCTTTTGTATCAGCTCTGCCTCTGCCACCTCCAGGTTTAAAATGATTTTGGTTTTCGCGTTGCTTAAGATTCCTCTTCCAATCTTGCCTCCGTTCAACTCATAGTAATCAACAAGATCCTGTGAGGCACTGATTGCAGCTCCACCATAAGCACGAATGGTTTTGTAGATTTCCTGGATATAGTCAGCTGCAAGTTCATTAGAGGACAACAGCTTCCAGGCTTCATCAATGAAGATTGCTTTTTCTCTGGTTCGGTCTTCCTTCGTCCGAGACCATACGTAATCAAGTGCTACAAACATTCCAATCAGCAGATCTCCTGATAATTCAGAAATGTCAAGCACCACATATTTATTATTCAGATCCACATTCGTCTGCTGGTTAAAGCTGGCTGCGGAACCGTTCACCAGACGGTTTAAGATATTGGCAAGCCGCTTACACTCTTCCTTTCGAAGAAGGACTTCGTGTAAATCTCCCAGGATTGGCATTTTTCTATAACCCCCTGGCTTTGTCGGATCAAACAGACTCTGGTTATCATGGATGATTCCCTTTTCCTGGTAACAGAGCACCATAGCCTCATCAAGAAGCTGCTTTTCCTCATGCGTCATATCTGGTACCAGAAGGCTGAAAAAGATATGCAGGCTTTGGATCTTCACAGCTAGTTCTGAACGTTCCGAAACATATCCATCCAACAGCTCGCTGGTTGCTTTATCAGACTTCCTAATTTCCATAACGTTGATACAATTGGAAGATGCTGGCGAAATCTGAATGAATGTGCCACCAATGTTGTTGCAGGCCCTGGCAAATTCGTGTCCCTTATCCGGGGCGATAATAAATACCTGGATATTTTTTCTTCTCATACGAAGTGCCATAAGCTGCATGGTGAAGGTCTTGCCAGAACCGGAAGTCCCGAAAATAACCATATTGGCATTTTTATAAACAGACGTATTGAAAATATCCACCAGAACAAGGGAACTGTTTGCCTTATTCACGCCCATCAAAATACCATCTTTATCCGACATTTCATAGGCAGTAAATGGATAGCAGGCCGCAGCTCCTGATGTTAGAACATTTCGTTTGGATCTTTCATAGATTTTCTTATCCAGGCACAACAGGGGAAGAGAGGACAAAAATCCCTGTTCTTCCCCGAATAGACACTTGGATACCCCGATATCCTGCGAATTTAAGAGCTTTATCATCTCTTTTGAGCGCCATTCAACTTCCCGCGCACTATGCCCTGTAACGGTAATTAAGGTGCTCATATAGTAAAATTCTTCGCTTCCAGAGAGTCCACGTTTCAGGTAATAACCTGCCTGAATGGATTCACTTAAACTGTCAAAATCACTGTTGGAATCAAAGGTATCTTTTATTTTTGAGCGGTTCAAACGGATCCGCCGCCCGATCCGCTCCATGCTTTTATTTTTATCCTGGCGAAAGAAAAACAAATCTATATCAATTCCCTCACCAGCGTTAATGAGAAGGGAAAGCCATCCAGCAGGCACCCTGGAACGATATCTGCCAGATGGAATATAGAGGTAGGCATGATAAATGCCATCCAGAATCACATATTTATAGCTTTTAAAATTCAAAGAATCTGGTGCAATCAGCTCTGTCACCGGAATTTTTGCCACACTTTCTTTCCCATTTTCCAGAATATAATGATTCCGTACTTTTTCAATCCGCTCATCCAGCGTTGTTTTAAGGCTCGTATCCCGATTTAAAAGCTGATAAAACACTTCCACACAAAACCGGGTTTCGTTTTTATGCTCCAGGACCACATTTCCGCACATGGCAAGATATTTCTTCGCAGTCTGTACCGCCGATTGCAAGTATAAAAACATATCTCTTTCATTTACAGATTTGGTTCCGCTTAACGGATATTCAAAAATGAGAAAGAAACGCCGTGTGATGGCTTCCCTGGTTCCCAGCTGTGTCAGGAGCTTTGCATAATCTTCCTGTAAGATTCTACATCGTTCATCTGGTTCCTGTTCTGCTTCTCTTCGTATCTTCTCTATGTAATCCTTGATATCCGCCTTTTTGGATAAAATCTTGAACTGTAAATTGGGCGGTGCAATTTTCAGATACGAGGCAAAAGAATAGATGATATTTCTTTTCTCAGGTGCCGACCGCAACAGAAAATTAATAGGTAAAATCTCAATGATTTTAATGTACCTTTCATCTTTTGTTTGAATCACTCCATTTTTTATCTGACTGATTGGCAAATAGGACGAAGCCCAGGTCACTGGAAGAATATCCAGGTCACCGGCGTTCTCTTCCCTGCCTTTTGTTTCTACCGGTTCTGTATCTTTCACCGGAATAGGCTGTTTTTCCTTTACAGTTTCTTCCTCTGTCTGCACAGCCAGATTTTTCCGGAGGCTGCGTTCTTCTGCTTCCTGTTCATGGAACCGGGCGACAGCTTCCCGTTTTTCTTTTTGCGCCTGTAATCTGTCTTCTTTTTTCCGAAGTTTTTCTTCCTGCACATCCTGGCGTTTTTGAAGTCTGGCAGTATTCTTTCGCTCACGCTCCTGCTGCCGTTTTTCCCTTTTTTCGAGTTTCTCGGATTTCTTCGCCTCCTTCAGTTTTCTCTTCAGTTCTTCGACTTCGCTTCCGATCTCTGCCACCCTCCTTTTTTCTCTTTTTATGTTCCCGTCTGCAGCGTTTCTTCTGCTGTTTCCGGATACGGCGGTTTCGTTTCAAACGGTACTGACCGCTTGGTGCAGTTAAAACACGCCTTTTCACCATATACGAAAACAGCTGAATAAGAAAAGAGGAAAGACTTTCGCCCTGGACACCGATTACTGCCAATATCACAAGCGGCAGAATCAGGATGATCCCGACATAAATCTTCCCTTTTATTCCAAGATTTAAAAATACTAAAAAGCGGATTCCAACGAGTGCCAAAAATGCTGCTTCTACCACATTTCGGGCTTCTGCCCTTCCAGAGAACAAAGTTCCATCTCTTACAAAATTAGGTGGAATGATATATACGTCTGAATGGTCATTTTGTGTCATTTTTTGTGAAGCTCCTTTCCTGTTATCTCTTTTTAGACCATATCAGGCCACCGATTGCGGCAATTGGAGCCACCCCTACGCCGAGCAGTATAAATAGATTCTTCTGTTTTACTGCATCCACGATATTCACCTCCTGTGCTTGATTTTCTAAAATTCCCTCTGTCTCCTCTTCCTGTCCTTTCTCCGGAAGCACATTCATTTCATCAATAGGATTTTCATTTTTCTCTGCAGCCTGAGATTCTTCCCCTGCTGCAGGGATTTTCTCTATAACGACTTCTGTTACTGTAATCTTTTGCACCAGGAGACCTTCTTCTGGAAGATTCAGATACATATTCGAAAACTCTGTTACATAAGACAGATCTCCTGCTGTTGCACTTACAGACTGAATCCGATAAGTTCCACTTCCAGTGGACAGATTCCACTCATAGAAGTTGTCCGCATTTAGGAATACAGTTTGGATTATCCCATTTTGTTCTTCTAAAGCAACCTCTATCGTACCGGTAAATCCATCAAAAACCTGTGCCCGAAATGCAATGACGGCAGGAACCTGTTCGGTACCTGTATAATTATCCTCCAACCCTGCTTCCATGGATTCCGAGCGTCTAAGGATAGCGCCCTCTTCATCAAAGAGCACATATTTTCCAGCTGGATTGACGGTATCATAGCCCCAGTCATTCCGAAGCATTTCTCCACTTTCCAGATATCCATGTCCGCCATCCCAGGATACAATCTGTGGAAGATCTGTAGCATTCTGCGTGTCAGTGTTTGCAAGTACCGTAGTTGGCATTGCCAGTAATGCAGAAGAATATAGGCCCATAAGCAATCCATATTTCAAGTGTCCGTCCATACTCAAACCTCTCATTTCCCAATGATCCAAAAGGCTCCATCTGCCAGGTCACGGCCGTAAGAAGCAATCGTTTCCACGCTGTACACTTTTCCAGTACGTTCCCTGCTGGCACAATCGGCAATGGTGATATAGCCATCTTTGGTAACACCCGTCAGAACAATAAAATGCCCGCTTCCACTACCCGTGATGGTGTAGGCCTCACAAATTTCCACCACCATTTTTCCGTCTTTCAAGGCATTTACAACATCTCCCATTCGGTCTTTTCCCACTCTTTCACAGTTAAGTCCCCAGTGATGGGCTGCATTCATCGGAAAGGAATGACATGTTCCAAGCCCATAGATATATTCCCCGTTTGCAATGGAAAACGCGCAGGTCATCTCCGGAGTCACCGTCTGCCCGGTTAAGGTTGAAATTACAATAGCAAGGGATGTTGGACCGCATCCAGAGGCTTTGATCGTACTGGCTCCATAAGACATGGTAGCCCAGGGATCTTCTCCCTGGTTATAGTACACAACTTTTTTGACACCCTTTCCCACCGTGTCATAGGTAATAATATCCCCGGTCGCGTCAATATTACCGATATAGGTATCACTCCCACTGGTTCCGCCAGTCAGAAAGTCCGTCCAGTGAAAGACATTGTAAAGGGCATTTTTGACAGCTTCTACACCGCCTTGCAGGTATTCCAACAGCTTTAATACAAAATTGAATGTGCTTTCATTTGTCACATATTTATATTGATAGCCGCTGCTTCCTGTCAGCTGTGTGTTCAAGATCAATGCCAGAGTGTACTCTACAACCTTTGTCGTTACTGTCCTCTTTTCTTCCCAGACATTGCCTCCCTGCTCCAGGACCTGCCGATAAGTCTGTTCATCTGTTTCTGCCCGGCTTCCATTCACATCCAGACAGTAGACTTTCTGTTCCATTTGGCCTTCCCATTCATCTGTTACAGTCCACGAAAAAAAGCTGTCCACATTTTGTGCGACAGCCTCCTTTAACACCTGATATGATTTCTCCAGGGACTCCTGATCTGTTTTTATTTCTGTGGAAGTACCGGATGTACTATCGTGAATCTCGACAAGCCCTAACACTTTCTTGACATAGGCCTGGGTTTCGGAATATGGCGGTACTTGATAACCATATTTGATAACTGCATAAGGTCCTGCATTATATCCAGCGACTGCAAGCTCTAAGCCATTGGAATAGCCTTTAAATTGCTCTACCAGCTGGCTGATGAATTTGGCGCCGCCCATAATATTCTGGTACGGATCATAAGGATTGGATACTCCAAGGGAAGCCGCCGTTTCCGGCATAAGCTGCATTAAGCCTATTGCCCCAGCACCTGATACCACATTCGGATTAAAATCAGACTCCGTTTTACAGATTGCAAGAAGCAGCGCCACTGGCACATTATAGGTCCTGGCAGCTTCCTGAAAATAGGCATCATAAGGGCTGGAAAGGTTGGTGTCCATATCAAGTCCCAGAACATTTGAATATCCAAGGAAAGAAGATATGGTGCTGTTGTCGCATTTATCCATGAGCATAACAGACAGATAATAGGATAAGCTTCTTTTTAGTTTTGTCTCAAACTCATCCACCACAACCAAAGTAGCATGCGCATATTTTTTCATCTGGTCTGCCTGGATTTCCTGCAAATGTAAATCCCTCTGCTGTCCTATGATCTGCAAAATCTCATTCTGATAATCTGCGTTTTGCAGAATTTGCTCCGCTCTGTTCCTGATATTTGCAAGCTGGTTGGACTGTGCCTCATTTGCATAGGAATCCGCGGTTGCAAACCCCAGATAGTTGAATATAATTCCGATCATGTTTGCAATAATAAACATCCACAAAAAAAGAAATAGAAATATAGCACCAAACACCTTCCAAACTGTTTTGCTGCCAGCCAAGGTTCCTACTAATGTTCCAAGCGGCCCTGCCATAGCAGTCCCGGCTGCCACACCAGAAGCAGTTCCACCAGCTTTTACAGCTGCCGATACCGCATAAGCAGCCTGTGCCGAATGAGCGATCATTTCACTCCCCTCATCAAGAGGGGAACTCTCTTGTCTTTCGTCATCCATAGCTTAATCCTCCAAGCTTCCGGTATCTCTGGTACCCTGTTTCTGTCCTCTTAACTCACTTCTTGATTTTGGAATTTCCAGGATTCTATGAGGATTGCGTAGCAGTTCCATATTCATAGGCATTTGTGCATCCTCCGTCTGGATTTCTTCCATACCATTTATTTCCTCTGAAAGTGTAAAGCTGTCATTTGCCTCTTCGATTGGATCCAGATTATCCTGTTCCAGGTATTCGTCTGGTTCCTGAATATAACTTTCTTCAGGTTCATTTATGCCATTTAAACCGTCTATAGCGAAATCTCCAGTTGTAGAATAATTTCCAAGGTCACCAGATTCTGCTGATTGTGCAGAAGACTCTCCCATGTTTGTAACCTGCTGCTCACTTTCTATATTCCCGGAAATACCAGAATCCGAATATGTAGGCGTTTCCATTTTGGGAACATCCGACACGTTACCAGAAGCATTTCCAACCTCTTCTGAAAAACTATTCGCGCAGCTTACCTCCGTATCTGGACTTGCATGAACACTCTCATTTCCAGACACAGCGTCCAGGATTCCAAAATCCGCTCTGGAATCAAAAGAAAATCCGTTTTCACCAGCAGTATTTTTATCTGAACCTAAATACTTGCTATTTAAGTGGCCAGATACATCCGCTTCAAAACCACTGGCAGAATAAGATCGTTCTCCTTTTCCATCAGAAGGAATATTTCTGCCTTCTTCCTGCCTTTTGTTACCAATGCCTCCTCCAAGATCCGTTTCCATTGCATAATCCGAAGTCCCCATGCCTGTCTCCGAAGCTGGATATTCACCAAGTTCTGCCATAATGCCATTATCACTGCTAAATGCAGATGCTCCTTCAAATGGCTGCGCTTCAAAAGACATAGAATCACTCCGGGCTGTGGTTTTTCCATCCGGGAAATCAGGTTCTCCTGGATTCTCCATTTCACCCAGTCCATTTACACTTGATAATGTTTCGGAGAATCCATCTTCCATAGTTTCGTTTGTAGTAACACCTTCTGAAGAAACAGCCTCTCTGCCTGAAGCTTCCTGATATTCTGGTAAGCTTCCCGTATTCAGATCCATTACAGTCCCTTCCGGTTCTACGAAATCATCGGATTCCATCCCAGGTTCAATTTCACTTGCAGATGTTACAGCAGTTGCGGCTGTCCCAGACACATAAGATGTACCAGAAGACTCCGTTCCATTTGCATGAATTCCCAGTTCGGCCAGCACATTTGCTGAAGCAGTATTTGAATGATTCACACTCTTGACACTTCCAGCAGCATTCCCATGCTTTTCTGGATATTCCGTATCAAAATCCCCACCCCAAAACAAAGATTCGATATCCACTTCATTTCCACCAGAGGGATTCATAGGGATAGGCCCCGCCGGTCCGGTAAAGCCATTTGTGGGGTCTGTGTTTCCCATGTTCGTAGATCTTCCTGTACCGTTTCCACTTCCATCCGTTCCAGAAAATACCCTTCCTGCCTGTGAAAAAATACGCTGTGCCGCCATAGCTGCTCCAAGTGCTCCCATGCCAGGGGAAGGCCGTCCAAGATTCACACCTAACGCCGCCATATAAGAATCCAGCTTGAATGTAATTTTACAAAAGCCCACCAGACACAAAGTTGCTACAAAAAACTTCGTGAAACCATAACCGCTTGCCATCATATTTCCATAACCAGACAAAAACATCTTTAAACACCAGGCATTTAAGATGATCAGAACTACCTGTCCACCAAACATTTTCGACCAGGATGCAAGGATGTTGTTCGTGGACTTAGATCCACCGGTTGCAAATGCCAATGGTGCTGTATAAGAAAACACGCCCAGAAGGACATACCGTTCCGCAATTACAAACAGCATTTTAAAATAATTCCACGCAACTACAAACTGCATAATGAGCATTAAGATTGCTATGCTGATTGTTCCAAGCCCAAGCGGTGCTGTAATCCCCTCTAAGGCAGTTACATACTCCGAAAAACTTTGCACCTTGATGTCAGTTCCAATCACCCATTGATATGGGGTTCCCGCAATTTTCAATATGTAATTAATAACAGGCTTTGAGGCAACCACAAAGAACAAGCAGATGGAAGAACGTCCAATTAACTCGATTGGTTCTTCTGCATTTATTCCAACCTTCCCGAACATGGATTTGAACAGCTGCCAGATTAGAATCATAAGCAACAGCGCAATTCCCATAGGGACGATCACATTCTGGTACAAACTTCCTACTACAGAAAACAGTTCTTCAAACAGGGAGAGGTTACAGGATAGTAAATCTGTAAATACATCCGTAATCAGTCCCATCATATCAATGATAAACTGAGATACCATTTCTTTGACTGCATCTACCAGAAGATCCAGCAGCCAGCTCATGTTTCATTCATATCTATTATAGATACCCTCCTTTTATGCCGGGAGAGCTCCGGCTTTTTCTTTTCTTCAGATCATCCCGTAAACATGCTTTGTGGAATAATCTTTTCCAGATACGTTACAATCGCACCCAATGTCATAAGTGCCGCCCAGCAGATAACAATCCTTTTTAACCAGGATCTGGATTCATCCACAGTTCGTCCAGATTTGCTAAAATTCATTAAAAAAAGGCATACTGCCGCACAAACCACCGCCGCCACAGTTGCAATTCCAGCTACATCCGTATAAACCGTCTGCATCGCGTTTTTCGCAGTTGCAAAAATATCATCTGCATACACAGGTACTGCGGTCATAAGAAGTACACCTATAGCACAATATGCAATTGGTAGTACTTTTACAAGCCAGTTTTTCTTTCCAAAACATGCAGCAATTTCATCTTTTACTTTCTGTTTTTCCATAGATTTCCTCCCTTCAACCAAACTCCGGAAGATCAGCTTCTTACAAGGTCCTTCTGTGCAATCCGGGCGAAAAAAAAGACAACCACTTTTCTAATGGCTGTCTTTTCATACTTTCATAAAGTTCCTGGCTCTCTCATGCACCAGGTTCCGCATGCACAGAACTTTATAGTATTATTCTATTCGTTAAGATATCATATGTCAATTTCATAACGGTTGCATTATAGCTTCATTTGGATAGCAAAACACTACCGTGTATTTAACTCCTTGATTTTTAGTCCCAGCTGTTCAATCTCCTTGGAATAATCTTTCATCTTTACCTGATTATATAATTCAAAGAAAAACTCCAAATGTAAAAGAGAGTCTTTTACCTCAAATGAAAACTGATCTGTCATTGTCATTGCAGATACAAGAAAATTCTTTAGAAGTGTGTCTCCCGATGTACTCATCAAAAAAGCTCCCCAGTATTCCAGTTTTCCTGTGTGCCTCTCTTCATCAATGTCTAATGTCAGATTTCCGCCCTGCATCTTTGCAATCTCAGCAGCTTTTGGATAAAGATTTGCCAGCAAATAATCATAACATTTTTCACTTTTCACTAACTTATACTGAGAAAATTCCAGATTTGCTTTTTTCATTAACAAATCACAGGAATCCTTTGATGGCTTATTTTCTGTTTCTGATGCATTATCAGAAAATAGCTCTTCCATTTCTGCATCATATGCTTCCTTATAAAATGCTTCAAATTTCATTTTTCATTTCCATATACAGGTAAAATAACTTATCTGTATCCCTCCCACATTTTTTATTACTATATCACTTTTTCTTTGCTTTGACCAGTATAACGGACAATATAATTTTTCTTTTTTCATAAAATAGAAACATCAACGTTGACACCTATACTGGTCAAAAAGGGGGGGATGTTTATGGAACAAAAACTAAGATGTGATATCAGCATTGGTCCAAACCTTCAGAAGCTCCGCAACAAATACGGAATCTCCCAGGAAAAGTTATGTGCCATACTCCAGCGAAATGGCTGTGACATTGGTCGCACAACTTACGCCAAATATGAGAATGGAGAGCTCAATGTAAAAATCAGTGTACTATTAGAATTAAAAAAATTATATAACTGTTCCTTCGATGCATTTTTTGAAGATCTGGAAGAACCAAAATAAGGAGCTGTCCTGAAAACGTAGTTCAGCGATAACCTATAAACAAGTATTCTAAATAAGCTCGCCTTTTGGCGG